>NZ_JBEYTZ010000024.1:0-162091 GCF_040643215.1 Streptomyces sp. NPDC047315
CCGTTCGGGCCCAGCAGGGCGAACACCGACCCGGCCGGAATGCTCAGATCGATGCCGTCCAGGACGGACTTGCCACCGTACGACTTGCGCAGGCCGGTGACGGAGATGGCGGCGTTGGAGGAGGCGGCGGAGGCGGCGTGCGGACCGTCGCCCTGCCTGGACGTGGGCATGACAGAAGAAGGCATGGAGCCCTCCGTTCGAAGACCGAGGTGAAAGTGGGCGGGGTGAGGGGTGAGGCGGGGGTGAGGCGAGCGGGGCTCAAGCGCCCGGGCGCTCAGCGCTCAGATGCTGCTCTGTGGCCGTGCAGCTGCTGCGCGGGGCCGCGGGGCGCGGCGCAGCAGCGTTCGATCGGGGCGTTCAGGCCCTGGCGCGGAGGATGTCGATGCTGCCGTACCGGGTCCTGGCGCGGACCTCGACGGTCTCCTCGGTCTGCTTCGGGCTCTCGGACGCCGTGAGCGTGTTCCGGACCTGCCCGGAGTCCGATGTGACGTCGAGCCAGGCGGCCGTGCCCTCGCGGACGCCGACCTCGATGGAGCCGAAGGACGTCTCCAACTGGACGGTGCCGCGGGCCACGTCGGCGACGCGCAGGGCGCCGTGCGCGGTGGTGGCCGCGACCGAGCCCTCGGCCCGTGCCACGTCGATGTCACCGTTGGCGCCGCTCACCCGCAGGTCGCCGACGACCGTGCCGACGATCGTGGTGCCGTGCGAGTTCTTCAGCACGCCGGTGCCGTCGATGCTGCCGACGCGCAGGCTGCCGGTGCTGGTGGAGACCTCCGCCGGGCCCTCGACGCGGTCCACGGTGATCGAGCCGTGCGACGCGTTCAGGTACAGCGGACCGGTCGTGTCGAGGCGGACGTCGCCGGACGAGGTCTTCACCCGCACCTCGCCGAGCCGGCCCTCGCCGTACACCTGGGCCCAGGCGCCGGTCAGCTCGATGCGCGAGCCCTCGGGCAGTTGGACCGTCACGTCGACGGTGCCGGTGCGCCCGATCAGATAGCGCTGCTTCGGCGTCCGGATCGTCAGGGTGCCGTTCGCGAAGGAGACGTCGGTCTGCTCGGCGGCCCGCACGTCCATGTCCTTCTTCGGTTCGCGGGGCTCCACCGCGACGACGGTGTCGAGGCGGTCGCTCGCGGCGAACCGGATGGAGCCGGCTTCCACGTGGGCGATGGCGGAGATCGGTTCGGGGGTGTCGAAAGAAGGCATGGCTGTCCCGTCCTCTTGGCTCTCTGGGGCGTCCCCGCTGGTGGGACGTGGTGTGGATGAAGTGGTGCGGGTACGGCGCGTACGTGGTCTGCGTGATCTGCGTGATCTGTGCGGGCTACGCGTTCTGCGTGGGGCTACGCGGCCGGCTCGGCGAGCGCGGCCGGCGAGGTCCGCCCGGCCTGCGTGGTCAGCGCACCCAACCCGTGATGCTCTGTCCGAAGCTCTGGGTCCTTCGCGGTGTGTGCGACGGGGGCTGTGCGCCGCCGTCGACCGCGGCGGACACGGCGCGCACCAGCCACGCGTTGACCGAAAGGCCCTCGCGGCCGGCCGCCTCCTCGGCGCGCGCCTTGAGGTGGGCCGGCAGCCGCAGGTTGATGCGGGCGGTGCCGCCCTCGTCGCCGTCGACCGGGGCCGCGGGCTTGAGCGGCTCGGCCGGCGCGGCGGTCGCCTCCGCCGGGGCGTCGGCGGGCGGCAGCGACACCACGAAGTCGGGGTCGAGTCCGCGCAGCCGTACGTCGACCGAGCCGGGGGCTAGCTCGCGGGTGATCTCGTCCATCGCGGCGGAGAGCACGTTCAGCATGGTCAGTCGGGTCGCGGACTCCAGAGGAGCAGTGAGCCGCTCGGCCAGCTCGCGGGCTTCGCCCCCACCGGCTTCGGCGGCCACCGCGAGTTCGCGGCGGAGGTTGTCGACATACGGGGTGAGGTCCATGGCGTCATCATGGCATCACTTGTGGTGCCACTGCAAGCCCTGTTTGGCCTCACTCGTGAAAACTGCAGGTCAGGGTGGGTATTTTTGGTGATGCCAAAGGTGTCGCGGCAGGTGTTGCCGGGTGTGGTGCTGCCACATGGCATCGCTTGGCGTCATGTGGCAGCACCTTTGTGCCGTTGCTGGTGCCGGGTGGCACGCGGTGGCACTCGGTGGCGTTCAGCGGCGTTCAGCGGCGCTCTGTGGCGCCGGACCGGGTTCCCCGTGCTCCTCGACTCGTAGAAGCGCGCGTACGAGCGGACGCGTCCGCGCGTACGCCTACCCGTCCAGGGCCGTCAGATCGATCCCGGCCAGCCGGTCCGCACCGGCGAGCGAGTCGATCTCCACGATCTTCCCGTCCGTGATCGTGAAGGCCATGACCGAGAGCGGCGTGCCGTGCGGGGTGTACGCCACGAAGCCCGCCGCCCCGTTGATGAGCGCCGGCCGTGCCGACCCCGCCAGCCGGGTGTACGTGATGGCGTTGCCGGCCACCGTGTCGGCGCCCCGCACCACGCTGCCCGGGCGCAGCGCGCCCCAGTCCGTCCGCACCACCACGTCCGGGTCCAAGATCGCCAGCAGCCCGGCGAAGTCCCCGCCGCGCGCCGCCGTCAGGAAGGCGTCCACGACCGCCCGCTGCCCCGCCAGGTCGGCATCGGGCGCCGGGGTGCCCTGCACCCGGCGCCGCGCCCGGCTGGCGATCTGCCGGGTCGCCGCCGGCGTGCGTCCCACGATCGGCGCGATCTCGTCGAAGGGCACCGCGAACAGGTCGTGCAGCACGAAGGCGAGCCGCTCGGCCGGCGCCAGCGTCTCCAGGACCACCAGCAGCGCGAGCCCGACCGAGTCCGCCAGCACCGCTTCGTGCTCGGGGTCCTTCGGCTCCGCCCGGTCGACCACCGGGTCAGGGAGGCGGACGCCGAGTGGCTCCTCGGCCCGCTGGCTGCGCGAGCGCAGCATGTTCAGACAGACCCGGCCCGTGATCGTGGTCAGCCAGCCGCCCAGGTTCTCCACGTCGTCGTCGCCGTGCCGACTGACCCGCAGCCACGTCTCCTGGACGGCGTCGTCGGCCTCGCTGACCGAGCCGAGCATCCGGTAGGCGACCCCGTGCAGGTGCCGGCGGTGCGCCTCGAAGCGCTCGGCCAGGAAGTCCTTCTCGTCCATCGGTCGCACGTCTCCTCGTGTCTCCTCGCGTCGTGTCAGTGAGGTGACCCGTCGGGCGCGGCCGATGTGACACCCGGTGCAGATCCTGCACGTACGGACGGAGCGCGCGGCACCCTAACCCCTCCGACCCGGTTCGGAGACCCGGAGGGGGCCGATCGGGTGGTGTTCATCAGAAGAACCGCTTAGCAGCTGCGTCGGTCCCCCGCAACCCGAGATGCGTACACATCATGAGGAAGGTATGTAGATCGCCCAACCCGAAAGTGCGTCGTCCAACCCGGACGTCGCCCGACGCGGACGTCCTCCCACCCGGACGTCCCCCAACCCGAAAGCGAGGGGTCATGGCCGCCCTGAAGGTCAGAAACCTGTGGACCGCGTTCCTCACCGCGCTGGTCGCACTGTTCGCGTCGCTGGGGCTCACCAGCGCCGCCGCGGCGAACGGCGCCCGTTCGGCCGCCGCTCCCACCCCCGAAGAGCCCGCCCGCCCGGCGCAGGACGCGGTGTCCGCCACCGGCGCCCCGGCGCCCGGAGGACGAACGGCCGTCGACGCCGAACCCGGCGGGACCGCCGCCGGCGGCTCGCCGCGCCGGGAACGCGAACGGGAGCGCGAACGCGAGCGCGCGCAGGAGGCGGAGCGCGCCCGTGCCGTGCGGTCCCTGCTGCCGATGCTGCTGCCCGCACAGCACTCGCCCTGGCACGCCGAAGCGCGCGAGCGGTCTCTGCCGCCCACGATCAAGCAGCGCATCCGCGCCGAGGCGCACGGCTCGTCCCCGTCCGTCCGCAAGCTGGCCGTGTACGACACCGGCGCCGAGCCGGTGGCACCGGAGGCGGCGGCGGTGGCCGACCGGTCCCTGCACGCGGGCGAGCCGGTCACGACCGACCGGACGGTGGTTCCTGCGGCCCGGTCCTCCTTCACCACCGCGGCGTGAAGCGCCGGGAGCCGCGTGCACAGCAGCTTCCCGGCGCTCCTGAAGACGTACGTCGTACCGCGCGTCCCGCGCCCCTAGTCGTCGTACGCAGCCACGGATGCAACCGCAGCCACGGCCACAACCACAGTCACAACCGCAGCCTCAGCCTCAGCCACGGCCGCCGTCAGCGGCCCGGACCGTCCTCGTCGCGGTCAGCGGCGTCCGCGTCGGCCTGCTTGGCCCGCACCTCGGGGTCCAGCGCCTCCGGACTGCCGTCGACGGACGACAGCGGATCGCGTCCCGGCACTTCCGTAGCCGCGGGCGGCTCCACCAGCCAGTCGGGATTGGCCTGCCGGTCCCACCACTTCCACGCGGCGAAGGCTCCGACAGCCACCACGCCCACGACCGCCAGACCCTTGACGACCCGGCCGGCCTTCGCCCGCCGCTCGTGCTTGCGCACCAACCGCTGAATCTCCTTGGCCGTCACCCCGCCGCGCAGCGCGGCGAGAGCGGCACTTGACCTCACCGCGGCCTCCTCCCGTACCGGCTGGGCCGCGGACACCACGTGCTCGATGCGCGGCTTGCCGTAGTCCACCGCCTGACGAGCGGCCTTCCGGGCCTGCCACGCCGCCCGGTGCGCGGCCTCGTCCACCTTGGGCGGCACGTGCGGCGCCACATGGGCGTCGTATTGGACCCGGGCCTGCGCGGCTGCCTGCTGAGCGGCCTTCGAGACCTTGGGCGCGATCCGCACGCGCGCTTCGTGCGCGTAATGAGCGGCCTGGTCCCGGGCCGTACCGGCGTATGGCGCCACCACGTCCGCTGCGTGCAGCACGCTGTCCCTGGCCGTCTCGGTCGCGGCGCGCACGCTGTCCATGCGGGTCACGGAAACCTCCTCATCGGTGGCGTTCTCCTGGGTACGGCCGCACGATCCGCCCGACCCAGTTCGGTGCATTTCGCCTTTCCGCCTGCTCGGAAATCATGCCTCCGGGCGCTGGCCTCGGCATGCGGTGCGGGCATCCGGGTCATACGCCCCGCCCTCAGACGGTTCGTCCGCATCCGTCCCCGGCCGGTTTTGTCCCCCGGCCCTGCTTCCGTGCGAGGATCGGGGCGTCCCGAGACGACTGACGACCTACCGGAAGGCAGGACCGTGGCTGAGCAGCTTTACGCCACCCTGAAGACCAACCAAGGCGACATCGAGATCCGGCTGCTGCCGAACCACGCGCCGAAGACGGTCAAGAACTTCGTCGAGCTCGCCCAGGGCGAGCGCGAGTGGACCAACCCCCAGACCGGCAAGCCGTCCACGGACCGGCTGTACGACGGCACGATCTTCCACCGGGTGATCAGCGGCTTCATGATCCAGGGCGGCGACCCGCTGGGCAACGGCACCGGCGGCCCGGGCTACAAGTTCGCCGACGAGTTCCACCCGGAGCTGGCCTTCAACAAGCCGTACCTGCTGGCCATGGCCAACGCCGGCCCGGGCACCAACGGCTCGCAGTTCTTCATCACGGTCGGCCCCACGACCTGGCTGACCGGCAAGCACACCATCTTCGGCGAGGTCACCAACGACGCCAGCAAGAAGGTCGTGGACGTGATCGCGGGCACCCAGACCAACCCGCGCACCGACCGTCCCGTGCAGGACGTGGTGATCGAGTCCGTGGTGATCGAGACCCGCGAGGGCTGATCCCGCCCGCCGGCCCGTCTCGCGGTCGGCCGTCCCGCCGGTCCGTCCCGCGGCCGGCCTAGCCCGCCCGCCCGGTGGCCCCACCGGCGGCCCGACGGTCGCTCCGACGGCCGGCCCCACCGCCGCGGTCACCTGCGATCGCGCGCGCCACGGGAACAAATGCGCCCCGCCCATCCGTCTGGTGGATGGGCGGGGCGGTGTGTTCTGCCCCGGGTGCCGGGGCAGACGTGCGCAGACGGTTGCGGAGAGCTGGAACAGCAGCGGGAAGCAGAGACCCAGGATGTCGAGGGAATTCATGGACCAGGCGCCAGACAGTCCGCGCGAGTCACCGGGCGCGCACGGCCTGCCCAGCTGCTACCGCCACCCCGGCCGCGAGACGGGCATAAGCTGCACGCGCTGCGAGCGGCCCATCTGCCCCGAGTGCATGATCAGCGCGTCCGTGGGCTTCCAGTGCCCCGAGTGCGTGCGCAGCGGCTCCGGTACGGGCCACGGCCCCGCGGCGAACCAGCCCCGCACGATCGCCGGCGGCACCGTCGTCGCCGACTCCTTCCTGGTCACGAAGGTCCTGATCGGGATCAACCTCGCGGTCTTCGTCGCGGTGCTGGCCCTGGGCGACAGATTCGTCGACGAGCTGAGCCTGATCGGCTACGCGTACAACCCCCAGCTCGGGGAGGTCGTCGGCCTCGCCGACGGCGAGTGGTACCGCCTGGTGACCTCGATGTTCCTGCACCAGGAGCTCTCCCACATCGCGTTCAACATGCTCGCGCTGTGGTTCCTGGGCCGGATGGTGGAGCCGGCGCTCGGCCGCGGGCGCTTCCTCGCCCTCTATCTGCTGTCGGGGCTCGGCGGCGACGTCTTCGTCTATCTGCTGAACGCCCCGAACCAAGCAACGATCGGCGCATCGGGAGCCATTTTCGGACTCGTCGGAGCCTTCGCCGTGCTGCTGCGGCGGATGAAGCTCGACATGGGCCCGGTCGTCCTGATCATCCTCTTCAGCGTGGTCCTGACCTTCGTGCGGCCCGGGGAGATCTCCTGGCAGGCGCACCTCGGCGGGCTGCTGACGGGCGGGCTGCTCGCGCTGGGGATGGTGTACGCCCCGCGGGAGCGCCGCACCCTGGTGCAGGTCGTGGTCATGGCGGCGGTGGCGGTCGCGATCGTGGCGGCGCTGGTCGCCCGCACCGCGTACCTCACGTAGCACGGGCACCGGGTCCCACGTGGGGCGTTGCACAGGGTTGTCCACAGCGAGTGGCGGATCCTGTGCATGTCGTGGGGAAAGGGTGCGCCCCTCGTCCCCGACTGCGGTCGAACAGCTGTCGACCCAGCGGGGACAAGGGGCGTGGACGGTCTTCGCGCAGGTCACCAGGGTGGCGCAGGCGCAGTCATCCAGTCACACCAGCGTCAACATCCTGAAGGTTATCCACAGATCGTCTGACCTTTTCCCCACTGTGGACAACCTTGTGGACAAAGCTGTGGACCATCACTTCCACTGGGTGGAGACACCGAAGCCGGCGGCGATGAAACCGAAGCCGACGACGATGTTCCAGTTACTGAGGCTCTCGATCGGCAGGTCCCCGTCGGTCACGTAGAAGAGGACGATCCAGACCAGCCCGATCAAGAACAGGGCCAGCATGACCGGAGCCACCCAGCTGCGATTGGTCAGCTTGATGCTCGTCGCCTGCTTGGCGTTCGGCGGCGTGTAGTCGGCCTTCTTGCGGATCCGTGACTTCGGCACGAGGGACTCTCCTGTCGATGCGCTGCGTGACCGCGCAGGGAACTTGGCTGGGCTGGCGCCGAGGGCCGGAGCGACGGGGACCACTGCCTCCCTCGGGGCGTCCGTTAGCGTAGTGCTTCCGCGGCGCCTGGTGAGATAAGGGTACGCTGAGCAATTCTGCCGAGGCAGGGGGTGGGGAGCGCGATGACGGCCGGCCGCCGCATCACGGGCAGGGCGCTGACCGCCTCGGTCTTCGCCCTCGCCGGCGTGATCTTCGTGACGAGCTTCAACACGGCGAAGGGCACTGATCTGCGCACGGACGACTCCCTGCTGAAGCTCTCCGACCTGATCCAGCAGCGCAGCGACCGCAACGGCGAGCTCGACGAGTCCACCGGCAGGCTCCGCGACGACGTCGACGCCCTCGCCCGGCGCGACGACGGATACACCCGCGCGGAGAACGAGAAGTTCGACGCCCTCCAGAAGGCGTCCGGCACCGAGCGGGTCAGCGGCGACGCACTGACCGTCACCCTCAACGACGCCCCGCCCGACGCCCGCGCCGCGCCCGGCTACCCCGAGCCGCAGGCCAACGACCTGGTGATCCACCAACAGGACCTCCAGGCCGTGGTGAACGCGCTGTGGGCCGGCGGCGCCCGCGGCATCCAGGTCATGGACCAGCGGCTGATCTCCACCAGCGCGGTGCGCTGCGTGGGCAACACCCTGATCCTCCAGGGCCGCGTCTACTCGCCGCCGTACAAGATCACCGCGGTGGGGGACCGGGAGCGGCTGCGCGCCGCGCTGGACCGCTCGACCGCGATCCAGAACTACCAGCTGTACGTGGAGGCGTACGGACTCGGCTGGAAAGTGGACGAGCGCAGGGCAGTGACTCTTCCGGGGTACTCGGGCACAGTGGATCTCCATTACGCAAAGCCCGTTCAGTAGCAGGGCGCCGCCGGCGCGGCAGAGGTGCCCACACGTCTGGGGGCCCGGGTGTCGGTGCGTCTGATCGTCCGCAGCTTCAGCGAGCTGTGCATCACCGTCGGCACGGTCATCGTGCTGTTCGTGGTGTACGTCCTGTACTGGACCGGGGTGAAGGCGGCGGACGCCACGGACGGGCAGATCGCCCGGCTCCAGGAGCAGTGGTCGCAAGGGGCGGTCCCGCCGCCCGCGGCCCCGCCGACGGCCGATCCGCCCGGCGTCGACCCGACCCCGCCCACCGCCGCCCCGGCGCCGGGACCGGGGCCGAAGGAGCAGCCGCCCGCTCCCGCGTACCGCCCCGGCAAGCCCTTCGCCGTGATGTACGTCCCGCGGTTCGGCGCGGACTGGGACTGGCCGGTGCTCGAAGGCACCGCGGTCGACACCCTCAAGAAGGGCCTCGGCCACTACGCCGGCACCGCCGCGCTCGGCGCCACCGGCAACTTCTCCGTCGCCGGCCACCGCCGCACCTACGGCGACCCCTTCAAGGACTTCCCGCGGCTGCGGCCCGGTGACCCGGTCGTGGTCACGGACGGCACGACCTGGTTCACCTACCGCATCGCCAGAAAGCCCTTCAAGACGGTCCCGACCGACGTCGGAGTGGTCGATCCCGTTCCGAAGAAGTCACCTTTCGAACAACCCGGGCGCTACCTGACCTTGACGACGTGTGATCCGGAGTGGGGCAGCAGCCACCGGCTGATCGCCTGGGCGCGGCTGGAAGCCACCCGGCCTGTGACGCAGGGCAAACCGGAAGCTCTGCGCAGCTGACCCGGCGGACCGTGCCGCCCCGTAGTCTGGAGCGGTACCGAGAAACGGAAAGGGACGGCAATGTACGGCTGGATCTGGCGGCACCTGCCGGGCAACGCGTGGGTGCGTGCGCTCATCTCGCTCGTCCTGGTCCTCGGAATCGTCTACCTGCTGTTCCAGTACGTCTTTCCGTGGGCGGAGCCGCTGCTTCCGTTCAATGACGTGACGGTCGACGGGGCGGGCGGCGACACCGGAACCGGTGCCGGCAGCGGTTCCGACGCCGGCTCCGACCCCGAGGAAGGGATCCGATGAGCGAGCCGAGCGCCCGCATCCTGGTCGTCGACAACTACGACAGCTTCGTCTTCAACCTGGTCCAGTACCTGTACCAGCTCGGGGCCGAGTGCGAGGTCGTACGGAACGACGAGGTCGAGCTCTCCCACGCACAGGACGGCTTCCACGGCGTCCTGCTCTCCCCCGGCCCCGGCACCCCCGAGGAGGCCGGCGTCTGCGTCGACATGGTCCGCCACTGCGCCGCGACCGGCGTGCCCGTCTTCGGCGTGTGCCTGGGGATGCAGTCGATGGCGGTGGCGTACGGCGGCGTCGTCGACCGCGCCCCCGAGCTGCTGCACGGCAAGACATCGCCGGTCACCCACGAGGGCAAGGGCGTCTTCGCCGGGCTGCCCTCGCCCTTCACCGCGACCCGCTACCACTCGCTGGCCGCGGAGCCGGCCGACCTGCCGGACGTCCTGGAGGTCACCGCGCGCACCGCGGACGGCACCATCATGGGGCTGCGCCACCGCGAGCTGGCCGTGGAGGGCGTCCAGTTCCACCCCGAGTCCGTACTCACCGAGCACGGCCACCTGATGCTGGCCAACTGGCTGGCGCAGTGCGGCGACGCCGGTGCGGTCGGGCGATCGGCGGGCCTCGCGCCGGTGGTGGGCAAGGCCGTGGCGTGACCGTGCGGGAGCCCGTGCCAGGGGAGGGAGCGTCCCCGTGGTTCACGGAGCGCGCCCCCGGCCCGGCCGAGCAGGGCGCCGGCCCCGGGGACCCCGTACCGGAACCGCCGCCGTACGGCTCCGTGCCCAAGCGGCCGTCGTACGGTTCCGCGCCCGAACCGCCCCCGTACGACTCCGGCCGTACGCAGGACGGGTACGCGCCGCCGCCCCGGGCGGCCCGCCACGCCCGCCCTGCGGCGCCGCCCGCCGCCGCGGCCGGCGGTGGGGACACCCACGTCATGCCCGTCTTCGACGGCTCGGACCCGAGCCCGAGCCCGGACGACGAGCCCGGGGCCAGCACCGTCGCCCCGCCGGTGCCCGGCGAAGGCCGGGCCGCCCGGCGCAAGGCCGCTGCCGCCGCGGCCAAGGGGCGGGGCGGACGACGGAAGCCCGCACCCACCGCCGCACCGGCCTCCACGGCCGCCGACGGCGCCCCCGCCCGCCCCCTGACCCGCGTCGAGGCGCGTCGGGCCGCCCGCGCGGCCAAGGACAGCCCGGCCGTGATCGCCAGCCGCGCCATGGGTGAACTCTTCATCACCTGCGGCGTGCTGATGCTGCTCTTCGTCACGTACCAGCTGTGGTGGACCAACGTCCGCGCCGGCATGGAGGTCAGCAAGGAGAAGGACCGGATAGCGCAGAGCTTCAAGGAGAAGGACGAGGACCGGACCCCGGGCGTCTTCAAACCGGGTGAGGGCTTCGCCATCATGTACATCCCCAAACTGGACGTCGTCGTGCCGGTGGCCGAGACCATCGACAAGGAGAAGGTTCTCGACCGGGGGATGGTCGGGCACTACGCCGAGGGCAAGTTGAAGACCGCGATGCCCTCCGACACCACGGGCAACTTCGCCGTCGCGGGCCACCGCAACACCCACGGCGAACCGTTCCGGTACATCAACCGCCTCAAGCCCGGCGACCCCATCGTGGTGGAGACCCGCGACGCGTACTACACCTACGAGATGGCGAGCATCCTGCCCCAGACCGCCCCGTCCAACATCGACGTACTCGACCCGGTGCCCCGCGGCTCCGGGTTCACCGGACCCGGCCGCTACCTCACCATGACCACCTGCACCCCGGAGTTCACGAGTACCTATCGGATGATCGTGTGGGGCAAGATGGTGGAGGAACGGCCGCGCAGCAAGGGCAAACCCGACGCTCTCGTGGGCTGAGACGGGCGGGACGGACCGGGAGTCCAACCGGACGACCGGACCACTTCGAGACGGGAACGGTGCAGTGACACGTGCGCGCAGCCGGATCGCCGGCGCCATCAGCGTCTTCGGCGAACTGCTGATCACGGCAGGCGTGGTGCTCGGGCTCTTCGTCGTCTACTCGCTGTGGTGGACCAACGTCCTCGCCGACCGCGAGTCCACCCGCCAGGGCAACGAGGTGCGGGACGGCTGGAAGGACCGCGCCGTGCCGCCCGGCATCGACACCAAGGACGGCATCGGCTTCCTCCACGTGCCCGCCATGAAGAACGGCGAGGTGCTGGTGAAGCGGGGCACCGACCCCGAGGAGCTGAACGACGGCATCGCCGGCTACTACACCAAGCCGGTCAAGTCGGCGCTGCCCTGGGACGAGAAGGGGAACTTCTCCCTCGCGGCCCACCGCGACGGCCACGGCGCCAAGTTCCACAACATACACAAGATCAAGACGGGTGACCCGATCGTCTTCGAGACCCGGGACACCTGGTACGTCTACAAGGTCTACAAGACGCTCCCGAAGACGTCGAAGTACAACGTCGACGTGCTCGACGCGGTGCCGAAGGAGTCCGGGAAGGCGAAGCCGGGCCGCTTCATCACGCTGACGACCTGCACGCCCATCCTCACCTCCGACTACCGCTACATCGTCTGGGGCGAGTTGGTGCGCGAGGTGAAGGTCGACAAGGACCGCAGCAAGCCGGCCGAGCTGCGCTGAGGGCCCGAAGACCCCGACACGAAGGCCCCGACACCCTTGAGGGGTGCCGGGGCCTCCTGCTGTCACGAACGCCCCGAGGGGCGGTACGGGTCAGTCGTTGTCCCGCCCGTTGCCGTTCCCGTTGTCCCCGCCGATCCCGCCCTGCGTACGGACGTTGATCCGGTCGCCCTGCTTGGCCTGCGCGCCCAGCTTCGGGTTCTGGTCGATGATGATCGCGTTGTCGTCCCGCGGGCCGTCGATGTCACCGAGTTGGAGCCCCTGCTGCTCCAGCGCGGCCCTGGCCTGCCCCACCGTCTGCATGAACAGCATCGGCACCTGGACCGGCTGCTGCGTCTGCTGCGGGCCCTTGGAGACCTTCAGCTTCACGGTCGAGTTCGCCGCCGCCTTGCCGCCGTTCGGGGTCTGCTCCACGACCTGGTTCGCCGGCTGCTCCGAGTCCACCATCTCCGTGGACACCTGGAAGCCGGCGGCCGTGAGCTGCTGTTGCGCGAGCGCGAGCTGGCGGCCGACCACGGGCGGCACGTCCATCTGCGCCTGGCGCGCCACCGTGATGGTCACGGTGGAGCCCTGCTCGGCCTCGGTGTTGCCGTCCGGCTTCTGGGAGATGACCTTCCCGGACTCGACGTCGGACGACTCCTGCGTCTTCACCTCGACCTTGAAGCCCTTGCGGTCCAGGGCCTCCTTGGCGTTCTGCTCGGACTTCTCCGTGACGTCCGGGACCTCGACCTTCGGCGCGCCCTCGGAGACGACGACCTGGACCGTGTCCTTCTTCTTCATCTTCCCGGAGTCGGGCGTCTGGCTGCAGATCTGCCCCTTGGGCTGGTCGCAGCGCTCCGTACCGGACTGGGTGATGTTCACCCCGGCATTGGTCGCCGACTCCTGCGCCTGCTGCATCGTCTGGCCCACCAGGACGGGCACGTTGACCTCGTCCTGGGCGCTGTCGGTGCCGTCGAAGAAGTACTTGCCGATCAGGATCGCGCCCACCAGCACCAGCACCGCGGCGACCACGAGCAGGACCGTCGAGGTGTTCGACTTCTTCTGCTGACGGCGGCGGTCGGGCCGGTCGTCGTAGCCGTAGCCGCCGTCGTCCGGGTTCATCGGCGGCAGCATGGAGGTCTGCGCCGCGGCCGGGTCCGCCTGCCGCAGCGCCGTCGTCGGCTGGTCCTGCGGGCCGTACCCGCCGCCGTAGCCGACCGCGCCGAGCGCCGCCGTCGCTGCCACCGGCTGCCCGTCCAGGCACGCCTCGATGTCCGCGCGCATCTCGTCGGCGGACTGGTAGCGGTAGTCGGGGTCCTTGACCAGGGCCCGCAGGACGATGGCGTCCATCTCGGGCGTGATCTCGGGGTCGAAGTTCGAGGGCGGCTGCGGCTCCTCGCGTACGTGCTGGTACGCCACGGCCACCGGCGAGTCCCCGATGAACGGCGGTCGCACGGTCAGCAGTTCGTACAGCAGGCAGCCGGTGGAGTACAGGTCGGAGCGCGCGTCGACCTGCTCGCCCTTGGCCTGCTCGGGGGAGAGGTACTGCGCGGTGCCGATCACGGCGGCGGTCTGGGTCATCGTCATGCCCGCGTCGCCCATGGCGCGCGCGATGCCGAAGTCCATCACCTTGACCTGACCGGTTCGCGTCAGCATGACGTTCGCCGGCTTGATGTCGCGGTGGACGATGCCGTTGCGGTGCGAGTACTCCAGCGCCTGGAGGATGCCGATCGTCATCTCCAGGGTGCGCTCGGGCAGCAGTCTGCGCCCGGAGTGCAGCAGTTCCCTGAGCGTGGAGCCGTCGACGTACTCCATCACGATGTAGGGGATCGAGACCCCGTCGACGTAGTCCTCGCCGGTGTCGTACACGGCGACGATCGCCGGATGGTTGAGCGAGGCGGCCGACTGGGCCTCCCGGCGGAACCGGGCCTGGAAGGACGGATCACGGGCGAGATCGGCCCGCAGCGTCTTCACGGCGACGGTGCGGCCGAGCCGGGTGTCGTGGGCGAGGTAGACCTCCGCCATGCCACCACGGCCGAGCACCGAGCCCAGTTCGTACCGGCCGCCGAGGCGACGCGGCTCTTCCATAACTGTTCCAGCCCTCTCCGTCACTCCCCGCCGCACTCGTGTCTGGTCCGGCGGTGTGCTGCTCGCGCCTACGCTACCGGGCCCCCACCACCCGATCGGCCCGCGACCGCCACCTGATATCCGACCGGTATACCGATGTGCAGGTTCCGAGGACGGGGGTGAGCTGCGTCACGCCCCGCGGGTGCGGGGGCCGGCCGGTCATCGCTTGCTGTCCACGACCGCCTTCATCACGGCCTTGGCGATCGGGGCGGCGAGGCCGCCGCCCGAGATGTTCTCGCGCTCGGCACCGCTGTCCTCGACGACCACGGCGACCGCGACGGGGGAGCCGTCGCCCGTCTTGGCGTACGAGATGAACCACGCGTACGGGTTCTTGGCGTTGTTCTCACCGTGCTGGGCGGTACCGGTCTTGCCGCCGACCTTGACGCCGCCGCCGAGCGCCGCGTTCTTGCCGCCGCCCTTCTCGACGACGTTCTCCATCATCTGCTGGAGCAGTTGGGCGTTCTCGCCGGAGAGCGGTCGGCTCATCTCCTGCGGCTTGGTCTTGGAGATCACGTCGAGATTGGGCGCCACGAGCTGGTCGACCATGTACGGCTTCATCAGCTTGCCGTCGTTGGCGATCGCGGCGGCCACCATCGCCATCTGGAGCGGGGTGGTGGCGGTGTCGAACTGGCCGATGGACGACAGGGCGTTGCCCGGCCGGTCCATGGTCTCGTTGTAGCGGGACTTCGCCGCCCGCACCGGAGTGTCCAGCTCGGCGTCGTTGAAGCCGAACTTCTCCGCCGTCTCCAGCATCTTGTCCCGGCCGACGTCGTCGCCGAGCTTGGCGAAGACGGAGTTGCAGGAGATCTGGAGCGCGAACATCAGCGTCGCGTTCTCGCAGCCGCCCGACATGTTCTTCATCTCGGTGCGGGTGTTCGGCAGGATGTACGGCTGGGGCGTGTCGGTGGGGTCGTTGATGTCCTTGACCTTGCCGTGCTCCAGCGCCGCCGCCGCGGTGACCACCTTGAACGTGGAGCCGGGCGGGTAGACCTCGCGCAGCGCCCGGTTCAGCATGGGCTTGTTCTTGTTGTCCTTGGCGGACAGCGTGGCCCACGCCTTCTCGTCCTCCTTCGCGCTGCCGGCGAAGGAGGAGGGGTCGTACGAAGGAGTGGAGGCGAGCGCGAGGACCTTGCCGGTCTTGGGGTCCATCGCGGCGACGGCGCCCTTCTTGGAGCCCAGCCCCTCGAAGGCGGCCTTCTGGGCGGCGCCGCTCAGGGTCGTGACGACGTTGCCGCCCTTCTTCTCGTCGCCGGTGAACATCGACATCGTGCGGTCGAAGAAGAGCTGGTCCGAGTTGCCGCTGAGGATGCCGTCCTCAAGCTTCTCGATCTGGTTGGCGCCGAACACCTGGGAGGCGTACCCGGTCACCGGGGACCACATGGGGCCGTTGACGTAGGTGCGCTTGTAAGCGAAGTCCGTGTGGTCCGTCTTCACCGAGCCGGTGATCGGCTTGCCGTCCACGATGATGTTGCCGCGCTCGTACGCGTACCGGTCGATCAGTACGCGGCGGTTGCGGTCGTTGGTGTTCAGCTCGTCGGCGTCCACGTACTGGAGCCAGTTGGCGCGCACCAGCAGGGCGAGCACGAGCAAGCCGCAGAAGATCGCGATCCGGCGCAGTGGCTTGTTCACGGGCGGACCACCTGGGTCATCTCGGCGTCGGGGGACGGAGCGGGCGCGGGAGCCGGGCGGCGCGCGGTGTCGCTGATCCGGATCAGGATGGCGATCAGGGCCCAGTTGGCGATCACGGACGAGCCGCCGGCCGCGACGAACGGCATCGTCATGCCGGTCAGCGGGATCAGGCCCATCACGCCGCCGGCGACGACGAACACCTGGATGGCGAAGGCGCCCGAGAGGCCGATGGCGAGCAGCTTGCCGAAGGGGTCGCGGGCGGCCAGCGCGGTGCGCACGCCGCGCTCCACGATCAGCCCGTAGAGCATCAGGAAGGCCATCATGCCGGCGAGGCCGAACTCCTCGCCGACGGTGGAGAGGATGAAGTCGGAGTTCGCGGCGAAGCCGATCAGGTCGGAGTTGCCCTGGCCGAGGCCGGTGCCCAGGGTGCCGCCGGCGCCGAAGGACATCAGCGCGTTGGAGATCTGCGTGCAGGCGCCGCTGTCGTCGTAGCAGCCGAAGGGGTCGAGCCAGGCGTCGACGCGGGCGCCGACGTGGGGGGAGACGGAGGCGACGCCGACCGCGCCCGCCGCGGACATCAGCAGGCCGAAGACGATCCAGCTGGTCCGTTCCGTGGCCACGTACAGCATGATCACGAACATGCCGAAGAACAGCAGCGAGGTGCCGAGGTCGGTCTCGAAGACCAGGATCAGGATCGACATCGCCCAGACCACGAGGATCGGGCCGAGGTCACGGCCGCGCGGCAGGTAGAGGCCGAGGAAGCGCCGGCTGGCGAGGGCCAGGGCGTCCCGCTTCACCATCAGGTAGCCGGAGAAGAAGACCGCGATGATGATCTTCGCGAACTCGCCGGGCTGGATGTTGATCGGGCCGAGGCTGATCCAGATCCGGGCGCCGTTGCGGGCCGGGAAGAACATCGGCAGCACCAGCAGCACCAGCGCCGCCGCCATGGAGATGTAGGTGTAGCGCTGGAGGATCCGGTGGTCCTTCAGCAGCAGGAGCACGCCGACGAAGAGCGCGATGCCGATCGCGGAGTACATCATCTGCTTGGGCGCGTCGGGGGAGAACGAACCCCAGGCGGCTTCGGCGCGGGCGATCAGTCGCGGCGACTGGTCGAGCCGCCAGATCATCACCAGTCCGAGGCCGTTCAGCAGCACAGCGAGCGGGAGCAGCAGCGGGTCCGCGTACTTGGCGAACTTCCGCACCACCAGGTGGGCGACGGCGGCGAGCAGCGTGATCCCGAGCCCGTAGCCGAAGACGCCGGCGGGCAGCTTGCCGTCGAGGGCGAGTCCCACGTTGACGTACGCGAACACCGCGATGGCGACCGCGAGGCCGAGCAGCATCAGCTCGGTGTTGCGGCGGCTTGGTGCGTCGATCGCGCCGATCGTGGTGGTGTTGGTGACAACGCTCATGGTCGAGAAGGCCCCCTACGGCTGACTACTGCTTTCCGCAGTTCGAGGCGAGCTTCTGCTCCTCTTCCGAAAGCGTGGGGCCCGGGGAGGGAGAAGGCGTGGACGGCTTTTCGTTCTTGTCGTTCTTGTCGTTCTTGCCGGCGGCGTTCTCGTCGGCCTTCGCACGTTCCTGGGCGGCGATGACCTCGGCGGCCTTGCGGCGCTCCTCGACCTTCTTGCACGCCGTGGCCTGTGCGGACAGCTCGGTGATCTTCGTACGCGCCCGGTCCAGGCTGTCCTGGGTGATGGTGCCCTCGACCTGCTTGCGCTGGTAGGGCGGTAGGTACTTGAGTTCGATCTCGGGGTGGTCCTTCTCCACCTTCGAGAGCGAGATCCACGCCAGGTCCTGGCTGATGCCCCGGTAGAGCGCGACGTGGCCGTCGTTGGTGCCGACGTAGTACTGCGTCTGCGTCCAGCGGTAGCCGCCGTAGAGGCCGGCGCCGACCACGGCCAGCGCCAGCACGGTGAAGATCGAGCCCTTCAGCCAGGCGCGGCCGGCGGAGCGGGGCTTGGTGAAGGCGTCGTCGCCGTCGGTGGCGTCAGCGTAGGCGTTGTAGCCGGCGTCCGGCGCCGGGCCGTCGTAGCCGCCGCCGTCGCCGCTGCCGGGCGGGCCGAAGCCGCCCTGCTGGGGGGCGGGGCGGCCGAGCCCGGAGGCGCGGCCGGCGGGCGTCTGCATGGCCCCGCCGTCGTTCAGGGGGTACTGGTGTTCGGCGACGGCGCCGACCACGACCGGGGTGTCGCTGATCTGCCCGGCCAGCCCGTCGTTGGACTCGGCGTCGAGCACGTCGGCGACGATGCAGGTGATGTTGTCCGGACCGCCGCCGCGCAGCGCGAGCTGGATCAGGTTCTGGACGGTGTCCTGCGGGCCCTGGTAGCTGGCGAGGGTCTCCTCCATCGTCTGGTGGGAGACGACGCCGGACAGGCCGTCGGAGCAGACCAGGTAGCGGTCGCCGGCGCGGACCTCGCGGATGGAGAGGTCCGGCTCCACGTGGTCGCCGCTGCCGAGCGCACGCATCAGCAGCGAGCGCTGCGGATGGGTGGTGGCCTCCTCTTCGGTGATCCGGCCCTCGTCGACCAGCCGCTGCACCCAGGTGTGGTCCTGGGTGATCTGGGTGAGCACCCCGTCGCGCAGCAGATAGGCGCGGGAGTCGCCGACGTGGACGAGTCCGAGCCGCTGGCCGGTCCACAGCAGGGCGGTGAGCGTGGTGCCCATGCCTTCGAGCTGAGGGTCCTCCTCGACCATCAGCCGCAACTGTTCGTTGGCGCGCTGCACGGCCGTGCCGAGGGAGGTGAGGATGTCGGAGCCGGGGACGTCGTCGTCGAGCGTGACGAGGGCGGAGATGACCTCGGACGAGGCGACCTCGCCCGCGGCCTGGCCCCCCATGCCGTCGGCGATCGCGAGCAGTCGGGGTCCGGCGTAGCCGGAGTCCTCGTTGCCCTCGCGGATCATGCCCTTGTGCGATCCGGCGGCGAACCGCAGGGACAGACTCATGTGCACCTGCCCCGTTTGGTGTGCGTCGGGGTACACCCGGTCTCGTGGAGCCACACTGCCCACCCTCCGGTCGGGAGCCCCCACCGGTCCGCTGTCGGGACCGCTACGGCTCGCTCGCTCCGCTCGCGCGCTGTCATTAGTCCTACTACTTCCGCAGCTCGATGACGGTCTTGCCGATGCGGATCGGCGCGCCCAGCGGAATCGGGGTCGGGGTGGTGAGTCGGGTCCGGTCGAGATACGTGCCGTTGGTGGACCCGAGGTCCTCGACGATCCACTGGCCGTCACGGTCCGGGTAGATCCTGGCATGCCGGCTGGACGCGTAGTCGTCGTCCAGCACGATCGTGGAGTCGTGGGCCCGGCCCAGCGTGATCGTCTGGCCCTGGAGCGCCACCGTCGTGCCGGTGAGGGTCCCCTCCGAGACGATCAGTTTGGTGGGCGCTCCGCGCCGCTGGCGGCCGTTCGACGACTGCCGCTGCTGCTGTTGTTGGCGCTGCGGCGGCGGCGTGGCCGCCTGCTGGCGCGGCTGCGGACGCGTGTCGCCGCCGCGGCGCGAACCGCGCTGCGTGACGCGCGTCCCGAACAGGTCGCTGCGGATGACCTGGACGGCCACGATGACGAACAGCCACAGAACGGCCAGGAAACCCAGCCGCATGACCGTCAGGGTCAGCTCTGACATTGCCCCCGCTTCACCCTTCGGCTTGCCGGTAAACGATTGTGGTGCTGCCCACGACGATCCGCGAGCCGTCGCGGAGCGTAGCGCGGGTGGTGTGCTGCCCGTCTACCACGATGCCGTTGGTGGACCCGAGATCCTGGATCGTCGAGGGCGTTCCGGTCCGGATCTCGCAGTGCCGGCGGGACACGCCGGGGTCGTCGATCCGCACGTCTGCGTCGGTGCTGCGGCCGAGCACCAGCGTCGGACGGGAGATCTGGTGGCGGGTGCCGTTGATCTCGATCCAGCGGCGCAGCTGTGCGCCGGGCAGCGGGCCGGGACTCGTGCCCGGTCGCTGGGTGCCGCCAACGGCGGCGAGGCCGGGGCGGGCGCCCGGCGGCGGTGAGGAAGGCATGGGGGGTGCGCCGGGGGGCGGTCCGCCGGCGGCGCCGCGGGACGGCTGGCCGTAGCCGCCCTGGCCGCCGGGTCCGCCCGGTCCACCCGCGCTCGGTCCGCCCGGCCCGCCGGGCGTCTGCGAACTGCTCGACGCCAGGGTGCGGCTGCGCACCCGGTACAGACCGGTGTCGAGGTCGTCCGCCTTCTCCAAGTGGACCTTGATCGGGCCCATGAAGGTGTAGCGCTGCTGCTTGGCGTAGTCCCGCACCAGTCCCGCGAGCTCGTCGCCGAGCTGCCCCGAGTAGGGGCTCAGGCGCTCGAAGTCGGGCGCGCTCAGCTCGACGATGAAGTCGTTGGGGACGACGGTCCGGTCGCGGTTCCAGATCGTCGCGTTGTTGTCGCACTCGCGCTGGAGAGCGCCGGCGATCTCGACGGGCTGGACCTCGGACTTGAACACCTTGGCGAAGGTGCCGTTGACCAGACCTTCGAGACGCTGCTCGAACCGCTTCAGTACTCCCATCGGGCACCTCCTCCGTGGCTGCCGTCCTGATACTGCTTACTGATCGTATCCACGCGTCGGGAAATCGGCTGGTTCCCCTTGTCTTCCCCGTCGATGAGTGTCACCTCTCACACGGATCGTAGAGGCGGCCTCGTGCCAGTGTCCCGCACCCCGGGGGGACCGGTGCGGAACGGGGGCGAACGCCGTCCACGAGGACGCCCGCGGGCCCGCGGCCACCTGTCCGGGCACCTGCCCGGAGCCGGCTGTCCGATACGTGCCCGGAAGCCGGGTCTTCGTATCCGCTTCCGCTTTCTGATCCGCTTCCGGGGTGGCGTCCACCCGCGGCCGGTTCGCGGCCGGTCCGGGGTCGGCCCAGAGGTCGGTCAGCCGCGCGGCGTCGCGTCGTCCCCTTCGTCACCTTCGACTCCGCGGGCGGCTGCCCTTGTGTTCGCATGCCCTTGCGCGTCGCTCTTGTGCGTGCGCGCCTTCGTGTGCACGGTCCCGGCCCCGCTCCGGTCCCGCTCCGGTCCCGCTCGTCAAGCGATGTGAATCCACCCTGCGCAGCGTGCTAATCTTCTGGATGTCGCCAGGCAAACGCACCGGAAGGTGGGAGAGCCCAACGACAACACCCAATGCGCGGGTGGCGGAATAGGCAGACGCGCTGGATTCAGGTTCCAGTGCCCGAAAGGGCGTGGGGGTTCAACTCCCCCCTCGCGCACCATACGGAACGGGCGGATCGCTTCAAGCGA
This sequence comes from Streptomyces sp. NPDC047315, assembly GCF_040643215.1. Classification (NCBI taxonomy): domain Bacteria; kingdom Bacillati; phylum Actinomycetota; class Actinomycetes; order Kitasatosporales; family Streptomycetaceae; genus Streptomyces; species Streptomyces sp. NPDC047315. Next base: position 20,994 of record NZ_JBEYTZ010000024.1, read on the forward strand.
TCCGCCCGTTCCGCTGTGTCCGGACGAGCTCCGGGCGCGGCCTCCGGGCGCCGGTGTGACGAGTGTCTCAAGCGGCGCCGGTGCCGGGTCGGCCCGGTGGTCCGGCGGTGCCGTGGCGCGACGTTCGTCGTGGGCGGCGGGGACGAAAGTGGGGCGAGGGCGTCGGGCCCGGGTGCCTAGGGTGCGGTTGTGAACGTGGTGATGACGAGCGGTGTGGCGGTGCGGCGGGCCTGGGGCTGGCTGATGGCGCCCGATCCCCCGTCGCCGCGCCAGGGCGTGCTCCCCCTGATGCGCCGCGGCCCGATGCGCGAGCTGTTGTTCGCCCTGGCGCTGGGCGCCCTCACGGCGGTGATCGGGTGGGCGGCCGACGTGTGGCCGTGGCTGATGGTCACGGCGCCCCTCGGCGTCTTCGTGCTCGCCCTGCTGCGGCGTCGGCTCCCCGTGCCCGTGCTGGTGGCCATCGGCGCCCTCGCCGGCGCGATGCCCGGCTACTCCTTCGTCGTGGTGCCGCTGGCCTGGTCGGCGGGGCGGCGGATCGAGCGGTCCGGACACGCGCTCCTCGCGTTCACCGCGACGTACGTCGCCTACAGCGGCACCGCCCTGCTGCTGTCGGACAGCTCCAACGTCCCGGTGCTCGCGGTGGTGCTGTCCACGCTCACGTTCCTGCCGATCGCGGTCGTGCCCGGGCTCGCCAGCCGCTACTTCAGCCAGCGCCGGACCCTGCTGCACGCCCTCCAGGAGCGCAATGCGCAACTGCTGTGGGAGCGCCAGATGGTGGCGGACCAGGCCCGGCTGCTGGAGCGGCAGCGGATCGCCCAGGACATGCACGACAGCCTGGGCCACCAGCTCGCGCTGATCGCCGTGCACACCGGTGCGCTGGAGGTGGACCCGGAGCTGACCGACCGCCAGCGGGAGGCCGTCGGGGTGCTGCGGAACGCTTCCGTCGGTGCCATGCACGAGCTGCGGGAGGTCGTCGGCATCCTGCGGGACGGGGTCGAGCCCGCCGTCGCGCCGGTCGACGAGTCGGGACGGGCGGCGCGGGGCACGGCCGGCGTCCAGGCGCTGGTGGAGACCGCGCGGGGCGCCGGCACCCGGGTGGGGCTGCGCTCCACCGGCGAGCGGCGCCCGCTGGCCGCGGCGGCTGACCACGCGGCGTACCGCATCGTGCAGGAGTCGCTGACCAATGCGTACAAGCACGCCCCCGGGGCGTGGATCGAGGTGGAGCTGCGGTACGAGCCGGACTCGCTCGTCGTGGAGATCGTCAACGGTCCGCCGGCGGAGGGCGCGGCCGGCGAGGTCGTCAGCGGCGGCCAGGGGCTGACCGGACTGCGGGAGCGGGCGCGGCTCGTCGGCGGGATCGTGCACGCCGGGACCACCGACGACGGCGGCTTCCGGGTGGCCGGGGTGCTGCCGTACGGGGTGGCCGAAGCGGCGCCTTTCGTCGCCGTGCCCGACGACTTTCCCCGGCAGCCCCCGCCCCCGCCCCAGCCCCATGGTGTTCCGGTCATGAACTGGTACGTCGCGGGACAGGGGCCGAGGATGGGCGAGATGCACGGGGTCGGTAGGCAGGGCAGCCGGGCGGGGGGCGTCGGGATCGGCTGCGGGATCTCGCTGGCCGTGGTGGTGCTGCTGACCGCCTTGACCGTGGTCGGCGGGTACTTCCTGTTCACGTCGCTCGACGACTCCATGGTCACCCAGTCCGAGTACGAGGAGATAGAGATCGGCACGCCGGAGGACGAGGTCCGCGGCCGGCTGCCGGAGGAGGACTCCCTCTGGGCCTCCGACATCAAGGGGCGCGAGGGGGAGCCGAAGAAGCCCGAGGGCGCCGACTGCCTGGTGGTGATGTCCGAGGAGATCGGCAGCACGTGGGAGAAGGAGCCGGTGTTCCGGTTCTGCTTCAAGGACGGCAAGCTGATCGAGAAGACCTCGTACGAGGTCGTGGTCGACTTCTGACCCCCGAACCCTCGCCCGGCGGGCCGTCGCACCGGCTGCTGGAGCGCCCCTTGTTGGGGATCGCCGGCCGGGGCCGGCAAACTGGTGGCCCGGACCGGACGGTCCGGACGGACACGGCGAGTGTGAGGGTGGCTATGGCGGGGGCGCGGATCCGGGTCGTCATTGCGGATGACGAGCCCTTGATCAGGGCCGGGATCCGAATGATCCTCACGTCCGACCGGGAGATCGAAGTGGTGGCCGAGGCGTCGAACGGCCGGGAGGCCGTCGAGGCGGCCCGGTCCCACAAGGCCGACGTGGTGTTGCTGGACATCCAGATGCCCGTGATGGACGGGCTCACGGCCATGGGGGAGCTGCGCCAGGTGACCCCCGCGACCAAGGTGATCATCCTGACCACCTTCGGAGAGCGGGAGAACGTGTTGCGCGCGCTGGAGTCGGGCGGTGCGGGCTTCCTCCTGAAGGACACCGCGCCGGCGGAGCTGATCGGCGCCGTACGGGCCGCGGTCTCCGGTGACGCGTACCTCTCCCCCGGCGCGACCCGGCACGTCGTCGACCAGCTGGCCACCGGCCGGGCGGCGGCCCGCGGTGAGCAGGCGCGGGCGCGGATCGCCCAGCTGAGCGGGCGGGAGCAGGACGTGCTGGCGCTCCTCGGCGAAGGGCTGTCCAACGCCGACGCGGGCAGACGGCTGCACATGAGCGAGGCCACGGTGAAGACGTACGTGAGCCGGATCCTGGCCAAGTTGGAGTGCGACAACCGTGTGCAGGCGGCGCTGCTGGCGCGGGACGCGGGGCTGGGCCCGGAGGGCTGAGCCCGATGGGGAAGGTCGACCCGATAGGGAAGCTCGACCCGATCGAGAAGGCCGAGCTGTCCGATTGCCGGGCCGCCCGTTCGTGGGGCTGTCTGCGTACGGGCTGTCTGTGCACACGGCTGTCTGTGCACACGGCTGTCTGTTTCACGTGAAACACCGCGAGTTGGGGTGTGTGCCCGAGGTGCGCCGGGTGTACCAGAGGTGGCGTTTGCCGGGGTGAGGGGTACCGTCGGGGGACGGACGACACGGTCGGCGGGCTGACAGCGGCTCGAGCCGTACGGAGCGGGGGAGGCGGCGCGCGATGGGCGAGGTCGAGACGGAGATACCGGCGGGCGGCAGACGGATTCCGGTGGTGCCGGGGTTCGCACCGCGCAGCGGTGAACGGACTGCCGGTGCCGCGGGCGGTCAGGGTCCCAAGCAGCAGGGCAAGGCGCTGCGGGACCGCGTCCCGAGGTCCTCCCACGACTCCCTGGTCCTGGCGGTCGGCCGTCCCGACGCCGTCCGGGCCGTGGAGGAGTCCAGCCGCGGCCGGGTGCCGGAGCTGACGCCGATCCGGGTGGGCAGGATGGCCGCCTCCCCCTTCGCGTTCCTCCGCGGCGCCGCCGGGCTGATGGCCCACGACCTGGTCGGCACCCCGGTCACCGGGGTCCGTGCCCAGCTGTGCGGCGACGCGCACGCGGCGAACTTCGGTCTGTACGGCGACGCCCGGGGCGGGCTCGTGATCGATCTCAACGACTTCGACGAGACCGTGGCGGGGCCCTGGGAGTGGGACCTCAAGCGGCTCGCCGCTTCGCTGGTGCTCGCCGGCCGCGTCGGCGGCGCGGACGAGCTGACGTGCCGTGCCGCCGCCTTCGACGCCGTGGGCGCCTACCGGCGCACCATGCGCCTGTTGGCGAAGCTGCCCGCGCTGGACGCGTGGAACGCCATCGCGGACGAGGAGCTGGTCTCCCACACGGACGCCCGGGACCTGGCCGGCACCTTGGAGCGGGTGTCGCAGAAGGCGCGGAACAACACCAGTGCCCGCTTCGCGGCGAAGGCGACCGAGGCCGTGACGGACGCCGTGGGCGAGGGGCGGCGGTTCGTGGACGCCCCGCCGGTGCTGCGGCGCGTACCGGACGCGGAGGCCGCGGCGGTGGCCGCGTCGCTGGCGGAGTACCTGACCACGGTGGCGGAGGACCGACTGCCGCTGCTCGCCCGGTACGCGATCCACGACGTGGCGTTCCGGGTGGTGGGGACCGGCAGCGTCGGCACCCGTTCGTACGTGGTGCTGCTGCTCGACCACCGGGGCGACCCGCTGGTGCTCCAGGTGAAGGAGGCGCGGGCGTCCGCGCTGCTCCCGCACCTGGCGGCGGCCGGCTTCCCGGCGGCCCGGGTGGCGCACGAGGGCCGTCGGGTGGTGCTGGGACAGAAGCGGATGCAGGTGGTCAGCGACATCCTGCTGGGCTGGACGACCGTCGGAGGGCGCCCCTTCCAGGTGCGGCAGTTCCGCAACCGCAAGGGCAGCGTGGACCCCGCCGAGCTCACCCCCGAGCAGCTCGACGACTACGGGCGGATGACGGGCGCGCTGCTGGCCCGGGCGCACTCCCACAGTGCCGACCCCCGACTGCTCGCCGGCTACTGCGGCAAGAGCGAGGAGCTGGACGAGGCCGTGGCCGCCTTCGCGGTGCGCTACGCGGACCGTACGGAAGCCGATCACGACGACCTGCTGACGGCGATCAAGAAGGGGCGGATCACCGCCGAGCTGGGGGTGTGACGGGCGGCCCCGGTGCGCCCGTAGGCTGGGCGGGTGACCCAGGACCCACCCGGTGGACCGATGACCCGGAACGACGAAGCGACCCCCGGCCACGACGCGGAGACGCCCGTCCAGGGCGGGGGGACGCCCGTGGACGGCGGAGGGCCGGACGCGCAGGAGCGGCCGGAGGCCCGTCTGGAGAAGGCGGTGTACGCGGCCGAGCACGCCCTGATCGAGTTCGAGATCGCGCTGGAGACCTTCCGGGTGGAGGTGGAGAACTTCTCCCGGCTGCACCACCAGAAGCTCGGCCCGATGTACGCCCGGCTCGACGAACTGGACGCGCAGATCGCGGAGGCGCGGGCGGCGCGCACCGGTGACCCGGAGGACGTGCGCCGGGCGCAGGAGGCGCGGGCGGCCGTGATGCCGATGCCGGGCGTGGAGGAGCTGTTCCACGACTGGATGGACTCCGACGGCATCTCCCCCGAGGCCGCCGCGATGCTCACGGGCCGCCAGGTGCGCGCGCCCAAGCGGGTGCGGCCGAGCGAGGAGGCCCGCCGGCTCTATCGCGAGCTGGCCCGCCGGGCGCATCCGGACCTGGCGCAGGACGAGACGGAGCGGGCCCGGCGCGAGGAGTTCATCACCCGGGTGAACGCCGCGTACGCCCTCGGCGACGCCGAGCAGCTGCGCGAGCTGGCGCAGGAGTGGGACGCCGGGCCGGTGCCGCCGGAGCACCGGTTCAGCGCGGCCGAGGAGCTGTACGCGCGGCTGGAGTGGCTGTCGCAGCGCCGCGAGATGCTGGGCGCGCACGCCCGGGAGCTGGAGGAGAGCGCGATCGGCGCGATGCTCCGGATGGCGCCGGACGACCCGGACCGGCTGCTGGAGGAGATCGCGGAGCAGCTGTTGGCGCAGGTCGCCGAGCGGGAGCGGGAACTGGCCGGGCTCCTGCAGTAGGTTCTTCCGGTGCCGCCCGACGGGCGGCACCGTTGTGCGAAAAGCGTTGTGCGAAGAGCGTTGCGCGACGAGTGCGGCGTGCGGAGCGTCGTGCGACGAGTGCGGCGTGACGAGACCGGAACAGACGGAACGAGACGAGAGGAGGCGTGTGCCATGAGCTTCGCCCCGTTGCCCTCGGTGGCTGCTGACCAGGTGCCGGCCGACGCCCTGGTGCTGGACGTCCGGGAGGACGACGAGTGGCGGGCCGGCCACGTGGAGGGCGCCCTGCACGTACCGATGAGCGACTTCGTGGCCCGCTTCGGCGAGGTGACCGACGCCGTGGCCGACGGTCGACGGGCGTTCGTGATGTGCCGGGTGGGCGGCCGTTCCGCCCAGGTGACGCAGTACCTGGTGCAGCAGGGCATCGACGCGGTGAACGTCGACGGCGGCATGCTGGCCTGGGAGGGCGCGGACCGTGCCATCGTCACGGACGACGGGAGCCCCGCGTTCGTCCTGTGAGCGTGCCGCGGCCACTCTGACGGGCGCCGGATCGGCCTCGGTCCGCCGCCGCAGTCAGGCGAGCGGGTGCGCTGCCAGGAGGTCGCCCAGTGCCTCCTCGTGCTCGGCCGCGGGCCCGAGGGACAGTTCGAGCTGTTTGGCCCAGGCGTGGTACCGGTGCAGCGGGTAGTCGGTGTCGGCGCCGAACCCGCCGTGGAGGTGCTGAGCGGTCTGCACGACCCGACGCGCGCCCTCCGAGGCCCAGATCTTCGCCACGGCGACGTCCGCGGCCAACGGCAACGGCCCGCTGCCGTCGACGCCGTGATCGCCGTGGTCGCCGCGGGCGGGGTCGAGCCGCCAGGCGGCCTGCCACAGCGTGGCTTCCATCGCCCGGAGGTCGATGTAGCGGTCCGCGGCTTGTACGGCGACGGCCTGGAAGGTTGCGACGGGGAAGCCGAACTGCTCCCGCTTCCCGGTGTACTCGGCGGTCATCGCGAGGACGCGGGTGCCGAGGCCCAGCGCGAGGGCGCAGGTCCCCGTGGTCAGGAGCTGGCGCAGCCACTCCCAGGCGCCCCCGTCGTCGACGAGCCGCGGCGCCGCCACGCGCACCGCGTCGAGGGTCACCTCGGCGTACCGCTCGCCGTTGGTGGAGAACTGTTCGGCCAGGGTGACGCCGTCCTGGCCGGGAGCCACCAGGGCCAGCACGGTGCGGCCCTCGCCGGTGTGCGCGGGCACGGCGATCAGATCGGCCGAGTGGGCCCAGGGCACCGCAGTCTGCACGCCCTCCAACGACCAGTGCGCGCCGTCGGGAGCGTCGGCGTACGGGCGGGCGAGCACGGCGAGTTCGGCCGGGTCGTGACCGGTGCGGCCGTGGGCCCCGACGGTGAGCACCAACTCGCCGCGCACGACGCGGGGCAGCAGGTCCCCGGCCAACTCGGCGCTGCCGTAGCGCTCCACGGCCATGGCGACCGCGCTCGTCTCCAGCAGCGGCACGCGGGCGAGCACCGCGGCTGACTCCCGCAGCGCCAGGCAGAGCGCGACGGGGTCGAGCCCCGCACCGCCGTACGCGGGGGAGACCACAAGACCCAGCAGATCGCTCGCGGCGAGCTTGGCCCACAGGGGCCGGTCGAAGGCGTCGGCCACCGCACCGGGGGTGAGTGCGGGGCTCGGTACGCCATCGGGCGCGACGTCGGCGAAGACCGCCCTGGCCGCCTCGACGACCGCCTGCTGTTCCTCGGTGAAAGTGAAGTCCACAGCCCGTCCTTCCTGCCCGGCGCCATTATCTGACGGTCCGTCAAGATAGGGCAGACGCCCGGAAAAGAACACAGCCAGACGGGACAGTCGGACGGGACAGTCGGACGGGACAGTCAGGCGGGGCGGACGAACGCGCGCGCCCGAGAGGCGGCGACCGAAGAGAACTGGGCCGGGGCCGGCGGGCGCTCAGCGGTCGAAGTCCAACTCCACCTCCGGGGTCGTCGGATGGGACTGGCACGCCAGCACGTAACCCGCTTCGGTCTCCTCGGGTTCCAACGCGAAGTTCCGGTCCATGTGGACCTCGCCCGAGACCAGGAAGGCCCGACACGTGCCGCACACCCCGCCCTTGCACGCGTAGGGCGCGTCCGACCGGCCCCGTAGGACGGTCTCCAACAGGGACTCCCCCTCCCGCACGGGCCAGGTGCCGGAGCGGCCGTCCAACGTCGCCGTGAGGGAGGCGTGCGCGGGCGCGGCGGCGCCCGCCGGTGGCCGCCCGGGCGTCGAGCCGTCGTCCACGTGGAAGATCTCCTGGTGGATACGGCTCCGGTCCACGCCGAGCCCGCGCAGCGCCCGGTCCGCGGCCACCACCAGCCCGAGCGGCCCGCACAGGAACCAGCCGTCCACCTCCGCCACCGGCAGCAGCGACGGCAGCAGCCCGGTCAGCCGCGCGCGGTCCAGCCGCCCGGACGGCAGCCCCGACGCCTGCTCCTCCCGCGACAACGCCGTCACCAGCTGGAACCGGTCCGGATACCGGTCCTTCACCTCCGCGACCTCGTCGAGGAACATCGTGGACGCCACGGTCCGGTCGCTGCGGATCAGACAGAACCGGGCCGCCGGCTCACGGGCGAGCACCGTCGAGGCCATCGACAGCACCGGGGTGATCCCGCTGCCGCCGACCACCGCGGCGAAGTACCCGGGGCGCGGATCGAGCCGGAAGCGGCCCATCGGGGGCATGACCTCGACCACGTCCCCGACGGCGAGCTCCTTGAGCGCGTACGTGGAGAACTCGCCGCCCTCGACGAACCGGATGCCCACGCGCAGTTCGGGCCGCGCCCCGGCGGGGGCGGCCGGGGCGCAGATCGAGTACGTCCGACGGATCTCCTCGCCGCCCACCACCCGGCGCAGGGCCAGATGCTGGCCGGGGGTGTACCGGAAGGCGTCGCTCAGCTCGGCCGGCACCTCAAAGGCGACCGCGACCGAGTCGTCCGTGAGCCGGTCGACCGCGCTGACCCGGAGCGGATGGAACATCTACAACTCCTTGAAGTGGTCGAACGGCTCGCGGCAACTGACGCAGCGGCGCAGCGCCTTGCAGGCCGTGGAAGAGAACCTGCTCAGCAACTCCGTATCGGTGGAGCCGCAGTGCGGACAGCGCACCGAGAGGGCGAGCGGAACCGGCCCCGCCGCCCGCGAGCCGCCCGCCGCCGTGCCCGAGGGGCCGCCCACGCCGCGGGCGCGGGGCGGGGCTATGCCGGACTCGGCCAGCTTGCGGCGGCCCTCGGCCGTGATGTCGTCCGTCGACCAGGCGGGGGAGAGGACCGTGACGACCGAGACCTCCGCCACGCCGTGGTCGAGCAGGGCCCGCTCGATGTCCGCGGACATCGCCTCCACGGCCGGGCAGCCGGTGTACGTCGGGGTGAGGGCCACCTCGACCCGGCCCGGGCCGAGGATCTCGACCCCGCGCAGCACGCCCAACTCCGCCAGCGTCAGCACCGGAAGCTCCGGATCGGGCACGGCTCCCGCGATCCGCCGCAACTCGGCCTCCAGCCGGGTGTCGGTCACCATGACGCCCCCGGGTGGCTGCGGTGCAGGTGCTGCATTTCGGCGAGCATCCGGCCGAAGGGCTCGGTGTGGACGCCCTGGCGGCCCCTGCCCGCCGTCCAGCCGTCGACGCGCGGACCGACGGGCACGGTCAGCGTCGCCCGCTTCAGCACCGAGGTCACGGACTCCAGCCAGTCCGCCTCCAGGGCGTGCGGATCGACGTCCGCCAGCCCCTCGACGGGCTGGAACAACTCGCCGGTGTACCGCCACAGGGCGTCGCACGCCGTCTGCATCCGCCGTCTGCTCTCCGCCGTGCCGTCGCCCAGCCGGAGCGTCCACTGCTCGGCGTGGTCACGGTGGTACTCGACCTCCTTGACGGCCTTGGCGGCGAGAGCGGTGAACTCGCCCTCCGAGCGGGCCAACTGCCCGTACAGCAGGTGCTGGTAGGTGGAGAAGTACAGCTGGCGGACGACGGTGTGGGCGAAGTCGCCGTTCGGCTGCTCGACCAACTGGACGTTGCGGAAGGCGCGCTCCTCGCGCAGATACGCCAACTCGTCCTCGTCGCCCACCAGGGAGAGCAGCACCCGGGCCTGGCCCAGCAGGTCCAGGGCGATGTTGGCGAGGGCGACCTCCTCCTCCAACACGGGGGCGTGGCCCGCCCACTCCCCCAGCCGGTGCGAGAGCACCAGCGCGTCGTCGCCGAGTGCGAGCGCGGCGGCGGTCGTCGTCACAGGTGCTTCACCCCCTCCGGGATCTCGTAGAACGTCGGATGGCGATAGGGCTTGTCGGCGGCGGGCTCGAAGAAGGGGTCCTTCTCGTCCGGCGACGAGGCGGTGACGGCGGTCGAGGGCACGACCCAGATGGACACGCCCTCATTGCGCCGGGTGTACAGGTCCCGGGCGTTGCGCAGGGCCATCTGGGCGTCGGGGGCGTGCAGGCTGCCGGCGTGGGTGTGGGACAGGCCCCGCCGCGAACGGACGAAGACCTCCCACAGCGGCCAGTCCTTCGCCCCGCCCGCAGCGGCTGCCGTGCCGTCGGAACTGCTCATGCCGTGGCCTCCCGCGGCTCGTCGGTGTGCGTGCGCGCCTGCTTGGCGGCGTGCGCCGCGGCGGCCTCCCGCACCCAGGCGCCCTCCTCGTGCGCCCGGCGGCGCTGGGATATCCGCTGCTCGTTACACGGGCCGTTGCCCTTGAGGACGGCCTGGAACTCCGACCAGTCGATCGCGCCGAAGTCATGGTGGCCACGGTCTTCGTTCCACCGCAGGTCGGGGTCGGGGAGGGTGAGGCCGAGGGCCTCGGCCTGCGGGACGCAGATGTCCACGAAGCGCTGGCGCAACTCGTCATTGGAGTGACGCTTGATCTTCCAGGTCATGGACTGCGCCGAGTGGGCCGACTCGTCGTCGGGCGGGCCGAACATCATCAGCGACGGCCACCACCAGCGGTCCACCGCGTCCTGCGCCATCTCGTGCTGCGCGGGGGTGCCCCGGGACAGGGTCAGCAGCAGCTCGTACCCCTGGCGCTGGTGGAAGGACTCCTCCTTGCAGATGCGGACCATCGCGCGGGCGTACGGGCCGTAGGAACAGCGGCAGAGCGGCACCTGGTTCGTAATCGCGGCGCCGTCCACGAGCCAGCCGATGGCGCCGACGTCCGCCCAGGTCAGCGTCGGATAGTTGAAGATCGAGGAATACCGCTGGCGGCCGGAGTGGAGCTTGTCGAGGAGCTCGTCGCGGCCGACGCCCAAGGTCTCCGCAGCGCTGTACAGATAGAGGCCGTGCCCGGCTTCGTCCTGGACCTTGGCCATCAGGATCGCCTTGCGCCGCAGCGAGGGTGCGCGGCTGATCCAATTCGCCTCGGGCTGCATGCCGATGATCTCCGAATGGGCGTGCTGCGCCATCTGACGGATCAAGGTCGCACGGTAGGCGTCCGGCATCCAGTCGCGCGGCTCGATGCGCTCGTCCGCGGCCACGGCCGCGTCGAAGACCGCCTCGTACCTCTCCGTCGCATCTGGCGTCACTGTCGTCATCCGGACCCCCTACCGACCGATCGTTCGGTTCATTGACTTCAATGGTGAGTCGCCGGCCCTTAAGGTGTCAACCCTGTGGATAACCGAGGCTGGCCGGACTGGATCGGGGCGGGATGAACTCCTACGAGGACCGGGGCGAGGGCGAGAGCGAGGACGCGGACGATGCGTCCACTGGAGTGACCGGCCCACCGGCCCCGACCGCAGGAGGGGCTACCGGAGCCGGCGGGGCTCCAGCGGCTGGTGGGACTCCCGAGGCGTCCAAAGTCCCTGAGGACCTCGAAGCCCCTGAGAACCGCGAGGCTCCCGAGAACCCCGAGGCTCCCGACGGTCTTCAGGCTCCTGACACCCCCGAGGCGCCCGAGCCGACCGACCCGGCGCCCGACGCCCCGACCGGCCCCCCGCCCCCGCCCCCCGCCGGCATAGCCGCGCTCACGCTCCCGTACCAGATCGCCGCCGCAGTCGTCCTCGGCCTGCTCGCGCTCGCCGCCTGCATCCACCTCGCCATGACGTTTCTGCACGTCGCGCCCTCCAACACCGTGACGAAGGAGTACGGCAAGCAGATCGACGCCTGGATCTACCCCGAGTTCGAGCAGAACTGGAAGCTCTTCGCCCCCAACCCGCTCCAGCAGAACATCGGCGTCCAGGTGAAGGCCGAGGTCAAGACGGCGGACGGCGCGCTGCGGACGACCGAGTGGATCGACCTGGCCGCCGAGGACGCCGAAGCGATCCGCGGCAACCTGCTCCCCAGCCACACGCAGCAGAACATGCTGCGCCGCAGCTGGGACTTCTACCAGAACACGCACGACAGCCAGAACCGCTCCACCGAGGCCCGCGGCCCCCTCGCCGAGAACTACCTGCGGCGGCTCGTGATGCTGCGCCTCGCGGACCGCGACCTCGGGGGCGAGGTGGAGCGCATACAGATCCGGTCCTCGGCGGCCTTCGTGAAGCCGCCGCCCTGGACCGACGAGAAGGTCGACACGGCACCCGTCCACCGCGTCCTGCCGTGGTGGAACGTCACCCCCGCCGACCTGCCGCCGGACGCCCGCGCCGACGCGGCCGGCGGCGACCGCACCCGGGGCACGCACGGCGAGGAGGGGGCTCGATGAGCGCGACGACGTCCAACGGGGACCACGGCGCCCGGCCCCCGGCCGGCCCCGGCAGGGCCGCCGAACTGCTCCAGCGGGTCACCGCCGCGCCCCTCGGTCCCTACCAGAGCGCCGTCATCCGGATCGGCTTCTCCGCGACCTGGTTGCTCTTCCTGCTCTGGGAACTGCCCAACCGACACGAGATGTACGGTCCGGACGGACCGTGGAGCTGGTCGATCGGCCGCGAGTTCACCGACGGCAACGACGCCTTCACCGCGCTCATGTGGTCGAGCAGCACGGTCTGGTTCGAGATCGTCTACTTCGGCGCGATGCTCTCCGCCCTGCTGCTCTGTCTGGGATGGCGCACCCGGACCATGTCCGCGGTGTTCATGGTCGGCGTGCTCTCGCTCCAGAACCGCTCGATCTTCGTGGGCGACGGCGGCGACAACGTCATCCACATCATGGCGATCTACCTGCTGGTGACGCGGTGCGGTCGCGTCTGGTCGCTGGACGCGCGGCGGGAGGCGCGCGCCGAGCCGGGCGCGCCCGACCGGGTGGGCCCGGTGCTCTGGGTCGTCACCGGCACCGCCCTGCTCTTCGCCACCCTCCTCAACCGCACCGGCACCCCCGTCCTGGTCGCCCTGTGGGCGATGTGGCTGCTGTTGGCCCTGTGGTGGGTGGTGAACCACTACGGGCCGCGCAGCCAGGGCCGCGTCTTCCTGGACACCGTCGCCAACCTCGCCCACAACGCCGGTCTCGTCGTGATCATGGCCGAGGTCTGTCTGATCTACGCGACCGCAGGTTGGTACAAGGTGCAGGGCTCGCGCTGGCAGGACGGAACGGCGCTGTACTACCCGCTGAAGCTGGACTACTTCACGCCCTTCCCCGCCCTGTCGGACCTGCTGGCCTCGCACGGCGTGATGGTGATGGCGCTGACGTACGGCACGGTGATCGTGCAGGTCGCGTTCCCCTTCACCCTCTTTAACCGGCGGGTGAAGAACGTCCTGCTCGCGGTGATGATGCTGGAGCACGCCGCCATCGCCGTGATCCTGGGGCTGCCGTTCTTCTCGCTGGCGATGATCGCCGCGGACGCGGTGTTCCTGCCCACCGCCTTCCTGCTCTGGCTGGCCGTACGGGCGGGCCGCGGCCGGGACCGGGTGCGTGCCCTGCTCCCCTTCCTGCCCTCCCCGTCCGCGCCCGGCGCGACCGCGGCGGCGCCGGGCGCGGGGCCGGGGGCCGTCCCCGAGCAGCGGCGGGACGGCTCCGAGCAGCCCCGTACGCTCGTGGGGTGAGCACCTTCCCAGGCACCAGCCCCGCCAGCGCGCCGCCATTGGCACCGTCCCCGGCGCCGTCCGCGGACGAGCCGGTGCAGTACGACGACGGGTACGGCCCCGAGGTCGGCGTCGGGCCGCACCCGTTGCCCTGGCCCGAGGGCGAGCAGTACGACCGCGAGCTGCTGGCCGGCGGCGACCGCCGCAACGTGGTCGACGCGTACCGCTACTGGACGCGGGAGGCGATCGTCGCCGACCTGGACACCCGGCGGCACGACTTCCACGTGGCCGTGGAGAACTGGGGCCACGACTTCAACATCGGCTCGGTGGTGCGCACCGCCAACGCCTTCCTCGCCCGGCAGGTCCACATCGTGGGCCGCCGTCGCTGGAACCGGCGCGGCGCCATGGTCACCGACCGCTACCAGCACGTACGGCACCACCCGGACACCGAGTCCCTGACCGCCTGGGCGGCGGCGGCGGACCTGCCGATCATCGGGATCGACAACCTGCCCGGGGCGGTGCCGCTGGAGCGGACCGCCCTGCCGCGCCGCTGCGTACTGCTCTTCGGTCAGGAGGGGCCCGGGCTGACGGAGGAGGCCAGGGCGAAGGCGTCGATGGTGTGCTCCATCGCCCAGTTCGGCTCGACCCGCTCGATCAACGCCGGGGCCGCGGCGGCGATCGCCATGCACGCCTGGGTGCAGCGGTACGCCGAGATACCCGCGCCCTCCTGACGGGCCCCACGGCCCTACGCCTGTCGACGCACCTCCACCACCCGGAAGCGGTTGGACACGAACGCGCCGTCGCACAGCGCCGCGTTCGCCGAGGGGTTGCCGCCGGAGCCGTGGAAGTCGGAGAACGCCGCCGTCTGGTTCACGTACACCCCGCCCGTCAGATTCAGCGAGAGCTGGGCCGACTCCTCCAGGCAGACCTCCTCGACGGCCCGCTCCGTCTCCTCGGAGGTGGTGTACGCGCCGACGGTCATGGCGCCCTTGTCGCGCACGGTGCGCCGCAGCAGCTCGATCGCGTCCGCCGTGGAGTCCACCGCGACCGCGAAGGAGACCGGCCCGAAGCACTCGGAGAGGTATGCCGCCTCGTCGTCCGGCTTGGCGCCGTCGAGCTTGACGATCACCGGGGTGCGCACCACCGCGTCGGGGAAGTCCGGGTGGGTGACCTCACGGGAGGCCAGCGCCACCTCGCCGAGCCCGGCGGCACCCTCCAGCCGGCCCTTCACCTCCGGATTGACCAGGGCGCCCAGCAGGGCGTTCGCCCGGGCGTCGTCGCCGAGGAGGCCGCCGACCGCGGACGCGAGGTCGGCCACCACCTCGTCGTACGACTTGTGGCCGGCGTCCGTGGCGATGCCGTCGCGCGGGATCAGCAGGTTCTGCGGGGTGGTGCACATCTGGCCGCTGTAGAGGGAGAGGGAGAAGGCCAGGTTCGACAGCATGCCCTTGTAGTCGTCGGTGGAGTCGATGACGACGGTGTTGACGCCGGCCTTCTCCGTGTAGACCTGGGCCTGGCGGGCGTTCTGCTCCAGCCAGTCGCCGAAGGCGGTCGAGCCGGTGTAGTCGATGATCTTGATTTCTGGGCGGACGGCCAGGGCCTTGGCGATGCCCTCGCCGGGGCGCTCGACGGCCAGGCACACCAGATTCGGATCGAAGCCGGCCTCCGCGAGCACTTCGCGGGCCACCCGCACGGTCAGCGCCAGCGGCAGCACCGCGCGCGGGTGCGGCTTGACCAGCACCGGATTGCCGGTGGCGAGGGAGGCGAAGAGGCCGGGGTATCCATTCCAGGTGGGGAAGGTGTTGCAGCCGATGACCAGGGCGATGCCGCGGCCCGCGCTGGTGAACGTCTTCCGCAGCTCCAGCGGGTCGCGCTTGCCCTGGGGCTTGGACCAGTCGGCGCTGGCCGGGGTGCGCGTCTGTTCCAGGTACGCGTACGCCACGGCCTCCATGCCGCGGTCCTGGGCGTGCGGCCCGCCGGCCTGGAACGCCATCATGAACGCCTGCCCGCTGGTGTGCATCACGGCCTGGGCGAACTCATGGGTGCGGGCGCTGATGCGGGCCAGCACCTCCAGGCAGACCAGGGCCCGCTGCTCGGGCCCGGCCGCCCGCCACGCGGGCACGGCCGCGCTCATCGCGGGCAGCAGCACGTCCGGATCCACGTGGGGGTACTCGATGCGCAGCTCCGGCCCGTACGGAGAGACCTCGGCGCCCGTCCAGCCGTCGGTGCCCGGCTGGTCGAGCTCGAAGCGGGTGCCCTGGAGCGCCTGGAAGGCGGCGAGGCCGTCGGCCGGCGCGCTCTCGCCGTACGCCTTCGGGTGCTCGGCGTGCGGGGACCAGTAGGCGCGGGTGCGGATGGCTTCGAGGGCTTGGTCGAGCGTCGCTCGGTGGCCACTCAGCCGGGTCTCGGTCAGCGTCATGACGGACCAACTCCTCGTCGAGCCGGGCGGGAACATGCGGACAGGGTTTAGAGTAACCGAACGATCGGTCGGTACAAGGGGGCCTGTCGAACCTGTGGAAAACTCATCGGGGAGGATCACCTCCATGACCGCCATCGAGCACGGGGCCGCCGCCGAGCCGGCCCCCGTCGACCGGAGCCGGACCGTGGCCGTGGTCGGCGCCGGCACCATGGGCCAGGGCATAGCCCAGGTGGCCCTCGCCGCGGGTCATCCCGTACGCGTCTTCGACGCCGTTGAGGGCAGGGCCGCCGAAGCCGTCGCCGCCGTCGTCGCCCGACTGGACCGGCTCGTCGAGAAGGGCCGCATGAGCGCCGACGAGCGCGATGGGGCCCGCGCCCGGCTCCGCCCGGTGGACGACCTTTCCCGGCTCGCCGACGCGGCGCTCGTCGTCGAGGCAGTCGTCGAGCGCCTCTCCGTCAAGCAGGAGCTGCTCACGGCGCTTGAGCAGGTCGTGGCGGAGGACTGCCTGCTCGCGACGAACACCTCCTCGCTCTCCGTCACCGCCGTCGCGGGCCCCCTCAAGCGCCCCGGGCGCCTCGTCGGACTGCACTTCTTCAACCCCGCCCCCCTGCTCCCGCTGGTCGAGGTCGTCAGCGGCTTCGCCACGCACGAGGAGTCCGCGGCGCGCGCGTGGGCGACGGCCGCGGCCTGGGGCAAGACGCCGGTGCACTGCGCGGACACCCCCGGATTCGTCGTCAACCGGGTGGCCCGGCCCTTCTACGCGGAGGCGTTCGCCCTCCACGAGGAGCGGGCGGCCGATCCGGCGACCATCGACGCGGTGCTGCGCGAGTGCGGCGGCTTCCCCATGGGCCCGTTCGAACTGACCGACCTGATCGGGCAGGACGTGAACGAGGCGGTCACCCGTTCCGTGTGGGAGTCCTTCTTCCACAGTCCGAAGTTCACGCCCTCCCTGGCGCAGCGGCGGCTCGTGGAGGCGGGTCTGCTGGGCCGCAAGTCGGGCCGCGGCTGGTACGACCACGCCCCGGGCGCCGAGCGCCCGCGCCCGCACACCGCGCCGCCCGCGGACCCGCCCTCGTACGTCGTCGTGCACGGCGCCGACGGGCTCGCGGCCGAGCTCCTGGAGTTGATCGCGGACGCCGGGATCTCCGTACGGCAGTCGGACGACCCGCGCGCGGGCGGCGGTCTGGAGCTGCCCGGCGGCGGCCGGCTGGCGTCCGTCGACGGGTCCTTCGCCGGGGCCGGGCGCGGCGACGTCGTCCGGTTCGACCTGGCGCTGGACTACCGGACCGCCACCCGGATCGCCCTGGCGCCCTCCGCGGCGGCCCGCGGGGGCACCCTCCAGGAGGCGATCGGGCTCTTCCAGGCGCTCGGCAAGGACGTCAGCGTCATCGACGACGCACCGGGCATGATCGTGGCCCGTACGGTCGCCATGCTGATCGACGTCGCGGCCGACGCGGTCGCCCGGGGGGTGGCCACCGAGGACGACGTGGACACCGCCATGAGGCTCGGGGTCAACCACCCCGTCGGGCCCTTCGAGTGGGCCCGGCGGCTGCCCGGGGCGTGGGCCCACGGGCTGTTGGAGAAGCTGCACGGCGCCGTCCCCACGGGGCGCTACGCGCCGAGCCCGGCGCTCGGCCGACGGACTTTCGACGGTGCCGACGGTGAGGGAGCCGACGCATGACCACCCCCAAGCGGGACACCTACACGCCCGAGACGCTGCTCTCCGTCGCCGTGCGGATCTTCAACGAGCGCGGTTACGACGGCACCTCCATGGAGCACCTGTCGAAGGCCGCAGGGATCTCCAAGTCATCGATCTACCACCATGTGGCCGGCAAGGAAGAGCTGCTGAGGCGGGCCGTCAGCCGGGCGCTGGACGGGCTCTTCGGCATCCTCGACGAGCCGGGGGCCCAGCGGGGCCGGGCGATCGAACGCGTCGAGTACGTGGTGCGGCGCACCGTCCAGGTGCTGGTGTCCGACCTGCCCTACGTGACGCTGCTGCTGCGGGTGCGGGGCAACACCAAGACCGAGCGGTGGGCGATGGAGCGCCGCAGGGAGTTCGACCAGCGGGTCGTGGACCTGCTGAAGGCGGCTGCGGCCGACGGCGACCTGCGCGCGGACGTGGACACCCGGCTGGCCACCAGGCTGCTGTTCGGCATGGTGAACTCCCTGGTGGAGTGGTACCGACCGCACCCCGGCAGCGGGTACGAGGGCGACCAGGTGGCCGAGACGGTCGTACGGATCGCCTTCGACGGGCTGCGCAAGGACGCGGGACCGGCCTGAGGACGCGCCCCGGAACGGGGCCCTCCGGGCCCTCCGCGTCAGTCGGGGTCGGCCGGCGGTGCGTCGTGCTCCGCGTCGGCGCTGCCGTCGAGGTCGGTCTCCTCGAAGACCAGCAGGGTGCGCGTGGACAGCACCTCGGGGATGGACTGGAGCCTGGTGAGGACCAGCTCGCGCAGGCTCCGGTTGTCCGGTGCGTGCACCAGCAGCAGGACGTCGAAGTCGCCGCTCACCAGCGCGATGTGGGCGGCGCCCGGCAGCGCCTTGAGCTGCTCGCGCACGGTCCGCCAGGAGTTCTGGACGATCTTGAGCGTGATGTAGGCGGACGCGCCCTGCCCCGCGCGCTCGTGGTCGACGCGCGCGCTGAATCCGCGGATCACACCGTCCTCGACGAGCCGGTTGATCCGCGAGTACGCATTGGCGCGCGAGACGTGGACCCGCTCGGCCACCGACCGTATCGACGCCCGTCCGTCCGCCCGCAGGGTGCGCAGGATGTCCTGGTCAATGGGGTCGAGCGGGCGGGGCGGCCCCTGGTCGCCGAGCCCCCTCCTGCCCGCGCCGTCGGCCATTTGTTCAGCTGGCATGCCCCCCGCCTTCCCGGTGTGGACGACCTGTGCACATTGCAAGTTGTGGAGAACCGTTTGTCCACAGGCTCGGGCCGCCTGTAGCCAAAATGCGCCGACGACCGAACAATCGGTAGGTGAGGCGGACCACAGCCGGCCGCTTCCTTCGTCGCTCCCACGAGGAGGTGTTCGCGTTGCGCAAGAGCAGCAGCATGACCGTGCAGGAGCTGCCCGACTCCCTCGCCTACCGGCCCACCCCGCCGCCGGCCTGGAAGCCGCGCACCGACCCCGCGCCCCTGCTCCCCGACCCCGAGCCGCTTCGGGTGCTCGGCACGGACGCGGCGGCCGACGCCGACCCCGAGCTGCTACTGATGCTGTACGCACAGCTCGTCCGCGGCCGGCGGTACAACGTCCAGGCGACCGCCCTCACCAAGCAGGGCCGGCTCGCCGTCTATCCGTCCAGCACCGGCCAGGAGGCGTGCGAGGTCGCCGCCGCCCTGGTGCTCAAGGAGCGGGACTGGCTCTTCCCCAGCTATCGGGACACCCTCGCGGCCGTGGCCCGCGGGCTGGACCCGGTGCAGGCGCTCACGCTCCTGCGCGGCGACTGGCACACCGGCTACGACCCGTACGAACACCGCATCGCCCCCTTGTGCACCCCCCTCGCCACCCAGCTCCCGCACGCGGTGGGCCTGGCGCACGCGGCCCGGCTCAAGGGCGACGACGTGGTGGCCCTCGCCATGGTCGGCGACGGCGGCACCAGCGAGGGCGACTTCCACGAAGCGCTGAACTTCGCCGCGGTGTGGCGCGCCCCGGTCGTCTTCCTCGTGCAGAACAACGGCTTCGCCATCTCCGTACCGCTCGCCAAGCAGACCGCCGCACCCTCCCTCGCCCACAAGGCCGTGGGGTACGGCATGCCAGGACGCCTCGTCGACGGCAACGACGCGCCCGCGGTGCACCAGGTCCTCTCCCAGGCCGTGGCGCGCGCCCGCGCCGGCGAAGGGCCGACGCTGATCGAAGCGGTGACCTACCGCGTCGAAGCCCATACGAACGCGGACGACGCCACGCGGTACCGCACCGCCGACGAGGTCGACCCCTGGCGGGCCCACGACCCGATCCTGTTGCTGGAGCGGGAGCTCACAGACCGCGGCCTGCTGGACGACGAGCGCCGGCGGGCCGTGGCCGACGACGCCGAGGCGATGGCGGCCCGGCTGCGGAAGGTGATGAACGCCGATCCGGTGCTCGACCCGGCGGACCTGTTCGCCGACGTCTTCGCAGAGCGCACCGGCCAACTGCGCGAGCAGGAGGCCCGGCTGCGCGCCGAGTTGGCGGCGGAGGCCGGCGCCGAGCAGGCGGGCGGGGCGGGCGCGGTGGATGGGGGGCGCGCGCGATGACGACGGCGACCACCCCGACCGGGCGGGCTTCCGCGGTGAAGCCGGCCACCATGGCGCAGGCCCTCCAGCGCGCCATGCGGGACGCGATGGCCGAGGACCCCACGGTGCACGTGCTCGGCGAGGACGTCGGCGCGCTCGGCGGCGTCTTCCGGGTCACCGACGGGCTCGCCGCGGAGTTCGGCGACGACCGCTGCACGGACACCCCGCTCGCCGAGGCCGGCATCCTCGGCGCGGCCGTGGGCATGGCGATGTACGGGCTGCGGCCCGTGGTCGAGATGCAGTTCGACGCCTTCGCCTACCCGGCGTTCGAGCAATTGGTCAGCCACGTCGCCCGGATGCGCAACCGCACGCGCGGGGCGATGCCGCTGCCCATCACGGTCCGAGTGCCGTACGGCGGCGGGATCGGCGGCGTCGAGCACCACAGCGACTCCTCCGAGGCGTACTACATGGCCACCCCCGGGCTGCACGTGGTCACCCCCGCCACCGTCGAGGACGCGTACGGGCTGCTCAGGGCGTCCATCGCGTCGGACGACCCGGTCGTCTTCCTGGAGCCCAAGCGGCTGTACTGGTCAAAGTCCACGTGGTCGCCGCAGGCGCCGGCGGCGGTCGAGCCGCTGGGGCGGGCCGTGGTGCGCCGCCCGGGGCGCAGCGCCAGTCTGATCACCTACGGACCTTCGGTCCCGGTGTGCCTGGAGGCGGCGGAGGCCGCGGTCGAGGAGGGCTGGGACCTGGAGGTGGTCGATCTGCGCACCCTGGTGCCGTTCGACGACGAAACGGTCTGCGCGTCCGTGCGGCGCACCGGGCGGGCGGTCGTCGTCCACGAGTCCACGGGCTTCGGCGGCCCGGGCGGGGAGATCGCGGCGCGGGTGACCGAGCGCTGCTTCCACCACCTGGAGGCGCCGGTGCTGCGGGTGGCCGGCTTCGACATCCCCTATCCGCCGCCCATGTTGGAGCGGCACCATCTGCCCGGAGTGGACCGGGTGCTGGACGCGGTGGCGCGGCTGCAGTGGGAGGCGGAGAGCTGACATGGCCCAGGTGTTGGAATTCAGGCTGCCCGACCTCGGCGAGGGGCTGACGGAGGCGGAGATCGTGCGCTGGCTGGTCTCCGTGGGCGACGTCGTCGCCGTCGACCAGCCCGTGGTAGAGGTGGAGACGGCGAAGGCGATGGTGGAGGTGCCCTGCCCGTACGGGGGCGTGGTGACCGCGCGCTTCGGCGAGGAGGGCACGGAGCTGCCCGTGGGAGCGCCGCTGCTCACGGTCGCGGTGGGCGCGGCTGCCGGCGCGTCCGCGGACCCCGATGGTCCCGATTCTGGCCGCGGGCCCGGTCCCGGTCCCGGTCCCGGGCCCGGTCCCGGTTCAGGTGGGGCGGAGGCGGCCCAGTCGGTGGGGGCGGTCGAGAGCGCAGGGCGGTCCCGGGGCGCGCCCGGGGAGTCGTCAGAGGGGTCGTCCGGGGAGTCGTCGGGCAATGTGCTCGTCGGCTACGGCACGGGGGCGCCCGCAGCCCGGCGCCGTAGGGTCAGGCCCGAACCCGTGGCGACGTCCGCCGCTCCCGCTCCCGCGGAGCCCGGTCCGGCGCCGGAGGGTCCCGTGCAGGGCGGTCCTGTGCCGGTGATCTCCCCGCTGGTGCGCCGGCTGGCCAGGGAGAACGGCCTCGATCTCCAGCGGATGACCGGCTCGGGGCCGGACGGGCTGATCCTGCGCTCCGACGTGGAGCAGGCGGTGCAGGCCGCGGCCACCGAAGCCCCGCCCGCGCCGACGGCCGCAGCCTCCCGGCCGGTGGGCGAGCGCGTGCCGCTGCGCGGGGTGCGCGGAGCCGTCGCCGACAAGCTGTCCCGCAGCCGTACGGAGATCCCCGACGCCACTTGCTGGGTCGACGCGGACGCGACGGAGCTGATGGCCGCGCGCGCCGCGATGAACGCCGCGGGGGGCCCGAAGGTCTCCCTGATCGCCCTGCTCGCCCGGATCTGCACGGCCGCGCTCGCCCGCCACCCGGAGCTGAACTCCACGGTCGACACGGCCGCCCGGGAGATCGTGCGGCTCCCCGCAGTGCACCTCGGCTTCGCGGCCCAGACCGAGCGCGGGCTGGTCGTGCCCGTCATACGCGACGCCCACGCCCGGTCCGTCGAGTCGCTGAGCGAGGAGTTCGCCCGGCTCACGGAAGCGGCGCGGCGCTCGGCGCTGACACCGGCCGAGCTCACGGGCGGCACGTTCACCCTGAACAACTACGGGGTGTTCGGCGTCGACGGCTCCACCCCGATCATCAACCACCCGGAGGCGGCCATGCTCGGGGTCGGCCGGATCGTCCCCAAGCCGTGGGTGCACCAGGGCGAGTTGGCCGTCCGTCAGGTCGTACAGCTCTCCCTCACGTTCGACCACCGGGTCTGCGACGGCGGCACCGCCGGCGGCTTCCTGCGCTACGTCGCCGACTGCGTCGAACACCCCGCGGTGCTGCTGCGCACGCTGTGACCGCGGGCGCGGGCCCGCTCTCCGGGGGCGCGGACCATACTCAAGGGCATGACCGCAGGCATGACCGCGCCCCCCGGTGATTCCGAGCCGACCTTCGTCCCCCACGGCGCCGCCCCCGACGGCGCCGTTCCCTACGACGTCGTCGTCCTGGCCGGAGGGGGCGCGCGACGGCTGGGCGGGGCGGACAAGCCCGCGCTGAGCGTGGGCGGGCGCCCCCTGCTCGACCGGGTGCTCGGAGCCTGCCGGGACGCCGTCCGGACCGTGGTCGTCGGCGGGCGCCGGCCCACCGCGCGGCCCGTGCTCTGGGCGCGGGAAGACCCACCGGGCGGCGGCCCGCTCGCCGCCCTCGACGTCGGGTTGCGACGGCTCGCGCCCGAGCCGGGGCCCGAGCCCGGGTCCGAACCGGACGTCGTGCTGGTGCTCTCCGCGGATCTGCCGTTCCTCGGCGGGGCGACCGTGCGGCGCCTGGTGGACGCGCTCGACCGGAGCGGGCGCGAGGGCGTGCTGCTGGTCGACGCCGACGGACGGGACCAACCGCTCGTCGCCGCCTACCGGCCGGAGCCGCTGCGCCGTGAGCTCGCCCTGCTCGCCACCGAGTACGGCACACTGGCCGGGCTGCCGCTTCGGCTGCTCACCCACGAGTTGGACCTGGCCCGGACCGAAGCCGACCCGCTGGCGTCCTTCGACTGCGACACCTGGGCGGACATCACCGCCGCCAGGACCCTGATCAGGGAGCATGGCAACGTGCTGGACGAATGGATCACCGCAGTCAAGGACGACCTCGGCATCGAGCTCGACGTCGACACCAAGGCCCTGCTCGACCTGGCGCGGGACGCCGCACACGGCGTCGCCCGCCCCGCCGCCCCGCTCACCACCTTCCTGGTCGGGTACGCGGCGGCGTCGGTGCGCGGGGGCGGTCCCGAAGCGGTGGCGGAAGCCACCCGCAAGGCCACCGCACTCGCCCTGCGATGGGCCGCGGAGGCCGAAGAAGCCGCGGAGGCCGAACGGGCCGCCAGCGGCAGCGACCGGGCCGACGAGGGATGAGCGCGCCCGGCGGGGAGGGCACGAAGCACGGGCGGGGGCCGTGCACGGAGGCCGACGGCATCGACGACGGCGTCGAGGACGCCCTCGCGCTGGTCGGTCGGCAGACGCGCCAGTCGCCGACGGCACCCCGAGGCCCCGGGCAGGGCGAACGGCCGGGCCCGACCGCGGAAGCGAGGCCGTCCCGCCGCCCCGCGATGCCCTGGCCGCAGGCGCGACGGCTCGCCGGGCGCACCGGCCGGCAGGCGGGCGCCCGCCGCACGACCGGCCCGACCTCGACTTTGCCCTCGCTCCCGAGCACGGCCACGGCCGGTACCAGCAGCGACGGCGTGCGCCGGGTGCCGTTGGAGCAGGCCGTCGGACTCGTGCTGGCCGAGGAGCTGACGGCGCTCTGCGATCTGCCGTCCTTCGACACCTCCGCCATGGACGGTTGGGCCGTCGCCGGGCCCGGCCCCTGGACCGTCGACCGGGAGACCCCCGTCCTCGCCGGGCTCGGTGACGCCCCCGCCCTCCCCGACGGCGCGGCCGTACGGATCGCCACCGGCGCCCGGATTCCGCCCGAGACCACCGCCGTGCTCCGTAGCGAGCACGCCCGAACGGACCCCGACCAGCGCCAGCTCTCCGCCGACCGGCGGGTCGTCCCCGGGCAGGACATCAGACCGCGCGGCCAGGAGTGCCGCTCCGGCGACCGGCTGCTGCCCGTCGGAACCGTGGTGACGCCCGCCGTACTGGGGCTCGCCGCGGCGGCCGGCTACGACGAAGTGGCCGTGGTCTCCCGCCCCCGCGTCGAGGTGCTGGTCCTCGGTGACGAACTCCTCGGCGAAGGAC
Organism: Streptomyces sp. NPDC047315; assembly: GCF_040643215.1. Classification (NCBI taxonomy): domain Bacteria; kingdom Bacillati; phylum Actinomycetota; class Actinomycetes; order Kitasatosporales; family Streptomycetaceae; genus Streptomyces; species Streptomyces sp. NPDC047315. The sequence goes on from NZ_JBEYTZ010000024.1 coordinate 45,288, forward strand.
TGCCGCACGACGGGCTGATCCGGGACGCCCTCGGGCCGATGCTCGCACCGTGGCTACGGCTCCTCGGGGCCGAGGTCATCGCCACCCGCCGGCTCGGAGACGACGCCGAGGCGCTGCACCACGCCCTGACCGGCACCGAGGCCGATCTGCTGCTCACCACGGGCGGCACCGCCGCCGGCCCGGTCGACCACGTTCACCAGGTGCTGGCGCGGGCCGGCGCCGAACTGCTGGTGGACTCCGTCGCCGTACGGCCGGGACACCCGATGCTCCTCGCGCAGCTGCCGTTCAAGGGCGGCGCCCGCCATCTGGTGGGGCTGCCGGGCAACCCTCTGGCGGCGGTCTCCGGGCTGCTCACCCTCGCCGGGCCGGTGCTCAGTGGGCTCGCGGGCCTGCCGGACCCCACCCCGTACACCGCACCCGTACGGGACGAGGTGCCCGGCCATCCCCATGACACTCGGCTGGTGCCGATCGTGCACCACGACGGGGCGCTGGTGCCGCTGCGCTTCAGCGGTCCGGCGATGCTCCGTGGGGTGGCGGCGGCCGACGGGCTGGCCGTCGTACCTCCGGGCGGTGCCCGGCCGGGGGACGAGTTGGAGGTGTTGGACCTGCCGTGGGGTCCTTGCTGAGCGTGTTTCACGTGAAACACGCTCAGTCACCGAGCTCAGGGACCAGCTCAGTGACCAAACTCAGGGCCGGGCTCAGTACTCGGTCTGCTCACGGCTGATGGTGATCAGTCGATCGCCGAACTGGAGGGGCGCGACCTCCGGGTCCGCGTAGTCCATCATCTTCTTGCGCCGGACGACGGCCACGACGAGGTCCACGCACTCCCGCGGCGATCTGCCCACCTCGTCCCTGCCCACGGACCGCTCCGCGAGGGACAGCCCGGTGCCGTGGCTCATCAGGTCCTCCAGCGCGTCGGCGACGTGCGGGCTGGCCGTGGAGACGCCGAGCAGTCGGCCGGCCGAGCTGGAGCTGGTGACCACGGTGTCCGCGCCGCTCTGCTTGAGCAGCGGGACGTTCTCGTCCTCCCGTACGGCGACGACGATGGTGGCGCGCCGGTTGAGCTGTCGTGCGGTGAGCGTGACCAGGGTCGCGGTGTCGTCCCGCTGCGGGGCGATGATGACCCGGGCGGCCGACTGGAGTTCGGCCTTGAGGAGCGTACGGGAGCGGGTGGCGTCGCCCTGGACGGCGACCAGGCCGTCCATGCTCGCCGCGTCGACGGACTTCTGCTGCGGGTCGACCACGACGATCTTGTCCTTGGGGATGCCCTGGCCGACCAGGGTTTTGATGGCGTGCCGCCCCTTGGTGCCGTAGCCGACGACCACCACGTGGTCCTGCATCCGGGCCCGCCAGCGGTGCACCCGAACCTGCTGACGGGTGCGCTCGGTGAGGACTTCCAGAGTGGTGCCGACCAGGATGATCAGGAACACCACGCGCAGCGGCGTGATGATGAAGATGTTCGTCAGCCGGGCGCCGTCGCTGACCGGGGCGATGTCGCCGTAGCCCGTGGTCGAGAGGGTGACCGTGGTGTAGTACGCGGCGTCCAGGAAGTCGACCTTGCCGTCCGCGTTGTCGTTGTAGCCGTCGCGGTCGAGCCAGACCAGCAGGGTGGTGACGGCCAGCACGAGCAGGGCCATGGCGAGCCGCCGCAGCACCTGCTGGAGCGGCGGTACGGCGGACTGTGCCGGCATGGTGATGGAGCGGCCGGCTTCGGCGTCGTCCCTCGCCTCCTTGCGGGAGCGGGCCCAGACGGAACGCAGGATCGAGAACTTTCCCGCCGCAGGGCGGGGATGGTCTTCGTCCTTCATCGGGTCTCTCCTGTGGCGTTGGCCTCGTCGCGGGACATGGGTGACCATGGTCGCGGATCTCTCCGGGTAAGTCTCGCCGGATCCGACCGTTGGAGGCTTGGCTTGCGCGACCACACGATCATCGTCGGCTTCGGCACGAAGGGCCGTTCCGCGATTCACACGTTGATGGCGACCGGGCTGCGGAAGGAGCAGATCGTCGTCATCGACCCCAGCGGCAAGGTCATCGACGCGGCCGGCGCCGAGGGGTTCGCCGGGGTGGTGGGCGACGCGACGCGCAGCGGCGTGCTGATGCGGGCAGAGGTGCAGCGGGCGCGGCAGATCGTGATCGCGACCCAGCGCGACGACACGGCGGTGCTGGTCACCCTGACGGCGCGACAGCTCAACCCGGAGGCGAAGATCGTCGCGTCCGTGCGGGAGGAGGAGAACGCCCCGCTGTTGCGCCAGTCCGGCGCGGACGTGGTGATCACCAGCGCGAGCGCGGCGGGACGGCTGCTCGGTCTGTCGGTCCTCAGCCCCAGTGCGGGCGCGGTGATGGAGGACCTGATCCAGCAGGGCAGCGGCCTCGACCTGGTGGAACGTCCAGTGATAAAGGCCGAGGTGGGGCGGAATGTCCGGGACACCGACGACCTGGTGGTGAGCGTGCTGAGGGGGCACCGGCTGATCGGGTACGACGATCCGGCGGCGAGCCCGTTGCAGTTGACGGACCGCGTGATCACGATCGTCCGGGCGGATGAGCCCGCACCCGACGACGTCGGGTGAGTGGCTGAGGGTGAACGACGTCGGGTGAGCGACTGCTGGTCAACGACGTCGGGTGAGCGACTGCGGGCGAACGACCCGGCGGGACCGAACACGGGGTCCGCTGCGGCCGGCCGGCGCTCGATAGCGTGAGGTCATGAAGGCAATCACGATCCCCCAGCCGGGTGGGCCGGACGTGCTCACATGGACCACCGTGCCGGACCCGGAGCCGGGCCCGGGTGAAGTCCTCGTCGACGTCGTGGCGAGCGCCGTGAACCGGGCCGACCTGCTCCAGCGGCAGGGCCACTACGACCCGCCGCCCGGCGCCAGCCAGTACCCGGGCCTGGAGTGCTCCGGGCGCATCGCGGCGCTGGGGCCCGGGGTCGCCGGTTGGGAGGTGGGCCAGCCGGTGTGCGCCCTGTTGGCCGGCGGCGGTTACGCGGAACGGGTGGTCGTGCCCACGGGGCAGCTGCTTCCCGCGCCGGAGGGCGTGTCGCTCCGGGACGCCGCGGCGCTGCCGGAGGTCACCGCAACGGTCTGGTCCAACCTGTTCATGATTTCCCACCTCCGCCCGGGTGAGACCGTGCTGGTCCACGGCGGGGCGAGCGGGATCGGGACGATGGCGATCCAACTGGCGAAGGCCGTCGGCGCGAAGGTCGCCGTCACGGCCGGCAGCCCCCAGAAGCTGGCGCGCTGCGCGGAGTTGGGCGCGGACATCCTGATCGACTACCGGCAGCAGGACTTCGTGGAGGAGCTGCGGAAGGCGACGGACGGGGACGGTGCCGACGTGATCCTCGACATCGTCGGCGCCAAGTACCTGGACCGCAACGTGCGGGCGCTCGCGGTCAACGGGCGGCTGTCCGTGATCGGGCTCCAGGGCGGCGTCAAGGGCGAGTTGAACCTCGCGACGCTGCTGGGGAAGCGCGCCGCCGTGACGGCGACGTCGCTGCGGGGCCGTCCGCTCGCGGAGAAGACGGCGATCGTCGCGGCGGTCCGGGAGCACGTGTGGCCCCTGGTCGAGGCGGGCCGGGTGCGCCCGGTGATCGACCGGTCCTTCCCCCTCCCGGACGCCTCCCTGGCCCATGAGGCGCTGGAGTCCGGCGCCCCCGTGGGCAAGGTCCTCCTCACGGTGGAGTAAGCCCCCGGACCCCGGGCCCCCAACCCCCGGCCCCTCGGCTCGATCCAAAGGGAAGCCCCCGCGGGGGCTTCCCTTTGGATCCCTTTGGATCCCTGGATCGATCCCTTAGAGGTACGGGCCGGAGCGAAGCGCGCCGCCGGCGGCCTGGTCGTCGTGGGGAGCGCCGGGCGGCAGGGCGCGGCGCATCTGCTCCAGCTGCGCGCGGGCCGCCATCTGCTGGGCGAACAGCGCGGTCTGGATGCCGTGGAACAGCCCCTCCAACCAGCCGACCAGCTGGGCCTGGGCGATGCGGAGCTCCGCCTCGGAGGGGATCGCCTCGTCCGTGAAGGGCAGCGAGAGCCGCTCCAGCTCTTCCACGAGCTCCGGCGCGAGACCGTCCTCCAGCTCCTTCACGGAGCTGGCGTGGATCTCCTTGAGGCGGACCCGGCTCGCCTCGTCGAGAGGAGCTGCGCGGACCTCCTCCAGCAGCTGCTTGATCATGCTGCCGATGCGCATGACCTTCGCCGGCTGCTCGACCATCTCCGTCACCGGGATCTCGCGCGACTCGTCGTCCGCGCCGCCCCCGCCGAGAGCCATGCCGTCCTGCCCCACGACGAGAACGTGGGGATTCTCCTGTGAGCTTTCATTCCTCGGCATCTCCATGCCGCCATTCTCTCGCACGGCTGCTCCATCACGCGGTGTGCCCCCGGGCAGGAGTGATCACTCCTGCCCGGGGGCACGGACCCGGGCACAAAACCGCTGGTGGTCGATTTCCGGTGCGGTGACGGCCGGGCGGGGTGCGCGCCGACGGCGCGGTGTGACCGTCGCTACCGCTCTTGCGACGCGGTGTGACGACGCGGGGTCACGACGCCTCGCGACGGGCCAGCGCACCGCGCGAGCGGGTCAGCAGGGCCGCCAGCAGTGCGGCGCCCAGCGGGACCGCGATCAGCAGTGCGCCCAGGGTCCCCCACGGCATGACGAGCGGTACGTAGGGCTCCGAACCGGGGGCGTAACCGGCGTCGAGGGCCTGCTGGTACCACTTCATCTCGTCGCGGCGCTCGGTGAGCAGCAGTCCGATCGCCGGCACCACGCCCGCCGCCGACCCCAGGACCACGCCCATAGTGGACACCACCCCGCACTGGAACCCGCTGAGCGTACGGCGCACCCGCGGCGGGGCGCCCACGGCCGACAGCGTCTTCAGGTCCGCCTCGGCGTCCGCCTGGGCGAGGCCCGTGGCGATCCCCGCGGCACCGATGGTGATCAGGCCGGCGAAGACGGCCAGCGCCAGCAGGATGAGGCTGGCCTCGGACTCGTACCCCTTCTCGATGTGCAGGTTGATGTCCGTGCCGATCTTGGACAGTGCGTCGTCGACGCCCTGCTCCTCCTTGCTGGTGGGCATCCGGTCGGTCGAGAAGTACGCACCGCTGGGGACGATCTTGAAGCCGGCGGCGGTGGCGGCCGACGGCGGCAGCACCGTCGTGATGCCGTAGCTCTCCACCGACTCGGGCGCCTGGTGGACCGCGAAGGACTTGATCTCGCCCGGCGGCTCCTTGCCCTGCTCCCACGCCTTCTCGGCGGCCTTCTCGTCGGTGATCACGCGGATGCCGAGCTTGCCCGCGGTGTCGACGTTCTGCTTACTGAACGACACGACCTTGCCGGCCTTCAGGGCCTTCACCGTCGCCTCGTCCTTGATCCCGAGGACCGCCAGCAGCTTCTCGTCGGCGACGGCGATCTCGGTGCCGTAGAACCCGCCGTCGTTCATCGCGCAGCGCCAGTCCTTGGCGAGCTTGCGCCGCTCGGCAACCGTGAACTTGGACGCCGGGTCCTCGTTCGGACCCGTGGAGAACAGCGGGCACTGGTTGGCCTTGGGGACGACGATCTCGTACCGGCCGCAGCCCGCCTCACCGCCGTACTGGGTGCAGCGGTCCTTGCCGACCGCGATCCGGGACAGGTCGGCCCGGACGTCCACCGGGAACCCGCCGTGCACGGCGTCGCGGATCGCGGGCACGTCCCGCGGGTTCTCCTCGTCGATGACGGCGATCGCGCCGCTCGGCAGCTGGGCGTCGTACTGCGCGCGCTGCTGGGCGTCGGCGCTCGCCGCGTACGTGGCGACCGCGACCGTACCGGCGACCGCCGCGAGGACCGCGGCCACCGCCGGGGCCGTACGTCCCCGGTTGCGCACCGCGTCCCGCAGGGCGAGCCGCGGCGACAGCGGCAGGAAGCGCCCGAGCCGGCCGAACAGACCGACCAGCACCGGGGTGAGGGCCACCACGCCCAACTCGGCGACGGCGGCACCGAGGCCGACGATGGCGAAGCTCTCGAACATCAGCGAGCCCGCGAGCGCGATCGTGGAGCCGAGGGCCACGCCGATCAAACCGAGGATCGGCAGCACGCGGCCCGTCTTGCGGACGCCGCGGCGCCCGGTGAGCGAGGCCAGCACGGACTGCCGGGAGGCGGTGACCGCGGGGACGAGCGCGGCCATGGTGCCCGTGAACACCGCGAGCAGCGCGATGCCCAGGAGCTCCAGCGGCCGGACGTCGAAGCTGCCGAACCGCTCGCCCATCTGGCCTTCCATCACGGGCTGGAGGACGACGGCGAGGATCGTGCCGAGCACGGTGCCGACCACGGCCGCGGCCACGCCGATCACCAGACCGCCGGCGAGCACGATGGCCCTGATGTGGTTGCGGGCACCGCCGTTGGCACCGACGAGACCGAGCTGACGGCGCGAGCGCCGGGCGCCGACGGCGAAGGCCGGACCGGCGAGCAGACAGATCTCCAGCAGGGCGAGGCCGACGACGGTGGCGATCGACGCGAGCGCCGCCGCGTCCGCCGCGGTGCTCGACTCGTACGAGGCGTACGGGGACTTCTTGTAGTACGGGACCTCCGAGCGCGCCGGCTCGTCCAGGGCCACCAGGCGGGACTCGACCAAGACGCCCTTGGCGTTGGCCTCCTTGACCATGTTCCACGTGAAACCACCCTCGACGGCGACCAGATACGTCGTCTCCAGGTAGCTCTCGGACAGGTCGGCCTTCTTCAGGGCCTTGTTGAGCGGGGCGAGCAGGGCGCCGGGGAGGGCGTTGACCTGGTCCGTCTTCAGCGCGCTCGGCAGCTCGTAGGCGCCGACGATCCGGTACTCCCGGTCGAAGTTGCGCACCGTGAGCTTGTCGCCGACGGAGAGGCCGCTCTTGTCCAGGAAGGAGGTGGTGGCGGCGACTTCCTCGGCGCGCTCCGGGAACCGGCCCTTCTCCAGGGTGGCGATCCCCTTCGCCATCGGGTCCGAGAACTTCAGCTCGCGGATCTCCGTGTTCATCAGGCCGTGCTCGGTGTTGAGCTTGGCCCGCCCCATGGTGTCCGGCAGGTTCTTGGCCCCGGCGGGCAGGCCCTTGGTGGCGTCGCCCTTGCCGCTCGGCCAGGGCTTGTCGCCGTAGTCCTCCGCGGTGTCGTACATGTCGCCCAGGGGTTCCTGGAGGATCGGCACGCCGCCCATGCTGGGGTCCTTGAGAACGGCGTCGGCCGCGCCCATCTGGCGCTCCATCTTCTCCGTGGTGGAGAGTTGGGCGCTGCGCAGGGTCAGGTCGGCGGCGCTCACGCCCATGATGGGCAGCGCGATCATCGCGAGGACGAGGAAGCTTCGTCCCTTGGCGCGCCAGGCGTCGCGGCGGGCGATCCGCACGGCGGCCCGCCAGGAGTGGAGCCAGGTCTTCACAGCTCGGCCGCCTGGCCGGTCAGGAGGGAGTCGGCGTCGGAGCGCACGGTCTGGTCGACGACCGCGCCGTCCCGCAGGAAGACGACCCGGTCGGCCCAGGCTGCGAAGCGCGGCTCGTGGGTGACGAGGACGCCGGCGGCACCGGCGTTGCAGCGGGCGCGCAGCAGCGCGAGCACGGACTCACCGGTCTCGGAGTCCAGCGCGCCGGTCGGTTCGTCGGCGAGCACCAGGCGCCGGTCACCGACGAGCGCACGGGCTATCGCCACCCGCTGCTGCTGACCGCCGGACATCTCGTCCGGGAACCGGTCGGCGAGGTGCTCCAACTCCATCTCCGCCAGCGCGGCCAGGGCCTCCACCTTGGCCTTGCGGGCGGAGACGCCGTCCAGTTCGCGCGGCAGGGAGATGTTCTCCGCCGCGGTCAGCGCGGGGATGAGGTTGTAGTCCTGGAAGACGTAGCCGATGCTGCGGCGGCGCAGCGCGGCGAGCGTCTTGCGGTTGGCGGTGGTGATGTCCGTGCCCTCGACGATCACCCGGCCCGAGGTGGGCATGTCGAGGCCGCCCGCGATGGTCAGCAGCGTGGACTTGCCGGAGCCGGAAGGGCCCATCACGGCGACGAGTTCACCGGGGAAGACGTCGAGGTTGATGCCGCGCAGCGCGTGCACCTCGGTGGCCCCGCTGCCGTGCACCCGGGCCAACTGCTGGAGCTGGAGCACCGGGCTCGGTGCCCCCTGTGACGACTGTGAACCCTGTGGCTGTTGTGACTGCTGAGGGCTGGTTTGGGACATGAGTTGGGTATCCCCCTTGAGCGGACGGTTCTGGGCGGCTGGTTCGACGCGTGTTCGGCGGGAACGGGGAAGGTTCCGGGCCGAGCGGCCCGTACGGGTGCTCCGTACGGGTCGGGCGGGACGGTCGGGGCCGCTGGCGGGACGGACCGGGGCAGGGCCGCGATCCGGGTGGGTCGGGACGTTCGGTGGTGCGGGGTGGTGCGGTACGCGGTACGGGGTGGTGCGTTACGCGGTGCGAGGTGGTGCGGTACGGGGTGGTGCGGTTCGCGGTGGTGCGGGTCGTGAGACGGGTGGTGCGGTCAGCCGCGGCGGGCGCGGCCGGTGGGCCCACCGGGCCCGCCGGGACCGCTGACCGGGGACGGCGTGCCGGCTCCGGTGCGGCCGGCGGCCCGGCCGGGCGCGGTGGCCTGGGCAGGTGCTTGCGCTCTCCGATCGGCCGTGGCGGAGAGCCGGATCAGCCGTGACTCGCAGTGGTCGAGCCAGCGGGCCTCGGCCTCGGTCTGGAAGATCAGCTGCTCCAGGACCAGCAGCCAGGCCACGTCGTCCCGCTCCTGCCCGGAGCCCCCGCCCTCCAGCGCGGCCAGCGCCTGCGCCTTGAGGCGGGTGTAGTCCTGCATGGCCTTCACGGTGTGGTGCCGCTGGGCCTGGATCACTGCGCGGATGTCGACACCGGGTGCTCCGATCGCCATCGCCAGCTTGATGGACAGCTCGTCGCGCGGCGGACTGGTCCGGTCCACCGGCGCCTCGAACCAGTTCATCAGCTCGCTGCGGCCCGCGTCGGAGATGACGTACAGGGTGTGGCCCGCTTCGTCCTCGCCGTCCTGGGTCACCATGCCGTCGCGTTCGAGGCGGTTGAGCGTGGTGTAGACCTGGCCGACGTTCAACGGCCAGGTCGCCCCGGTACGCGCCTCGAACTCCGTACGGAGCTGAGACCCGTACCGAGGCCCGTGTTCTAGCAGGGCAAGCAGCCCGTGGCGGATCGACATACTCAGTATGTATACCCGGTATGGAGCCGCTCGGCCAACCCTCGCCAGACGGACCTTCGGCGTCCGACTCAAGGGGGACACGAGGGGGAGGGGCGGAGTACGTACGGGGGAGCCCGCGCCGAAGGGGCCCCTCTTCTGAGGGACTCGGGAGGGGTGCGGGAGGGGGTGCGGAGAGGGGCCCGTGGCGTTCAGCGCCGTCTCAACCGCAGGCCCAGGAAGCCGATGCCGAGCCCCATCAGGGCCATGCCGGCGCCCAAGGAGACGGGGGAGACCTGCTGGTCCGCCGTGGTGCCCACGGACTGGGCCGGCCGCTGGCGGGCGGCGGTGGGCGCGTTGCCGGTCAGTTCGGGCTGCGGATCGGAGTCTGCGTCCCGGTTCGCATCTGTGCCGGCGCCCGTTTCCGTGCCCGCGTCGGTGTCGGTGTTCGGCTCCGCGGCGCCGTCCCCGTCCGTCCCGTCCGTCTCCCCGTACGCCTCCTCGCCGGCGACGTCCGGGGAACTGGGACGGGACTGTGACACGGACGCGTCAGCGTCGCCGGTGCGGTCCGGCGTCCACGGCTCGGCGGGCTGTGACTCGACCGGCTGCTGCTCATCGGGGCCCGCGGAGTGCGGAGCGCGGCCCGGCCGGGGTCGCCCCTCCCCCGCGAGCCGCCCCGCGAAGGACGCCGTGGGATCCGGTGCGGGCGCGGTAGCCACGGCCGGCGCGGCGGCGGGCGGGCCGCCGGGGGCCGCGGCGCCGGGCCCGAGGTCGTTCGCTTGGGCGAGCGGGGAGGCCAGGACCACCAACGAGCCGACGGTGATCGCGCAGCGCTTGCGGAGTGTGGGAATCACCGGGGTGAGGCCCCTCCCGTGCGGGCCGCTCGGTGGCGGCGGACGGCCGTGATCACGGACTCAGGTTCACACGCCGCGGTGCTTCCGGCATCTCGGGAGGAATCGCCCAACTCGCGGGCGAGCGGGGCCACGGCAGGGACCTGGCCGAGACCTGGCCGGAACCCGGCCGAGGAAGGGCCCTACGGCCTGCTCAGCCCGCCTTGCCCGTGGAGATCCTCAGCTCGAACTCCTGGCTCTTGGGGGTGACGGCCGTGTTGGGGCTCGGGAACTGGTCGACCACCGCGTCCTTCGGGTACTGCGGGTTGTCGACCTCGGTGAGCCGCCACGTCCAGCCCGCGGCCCGCAGGCACTCCTTCACCGAGAGCACGTCCCGGTACCGCAGATCGGGCGCGTACACCTTCGACGGGTCGTCGCTGTCCTCGGTCGCGTCGCTGCACTTGTCGGCGTCGATCTTGCGCGTGCGGTCCGGCGGGATCACGGTGTCCGAGCCCGAGCCCGAGTCCGAGTCCGAGTCCGAGCCCGTGCCGGTGTCCGCGGACGCGGACGCGCCGGTGTCGCCGCGGCCCTTCTCGTCCGTGCTGCCCTTGTCGTCCGGTTCGACGAACGACTGGACGATGCCGATCACCAGGAACAGCCCGAGGATGGCGCTGATGACGACCAGCGCGCCGGTCTTGCCCCGCCCGCCCCGCCCGCCCTGGCCGCCGCCCCCGACGGGGTGCGGCTGCTGCGGGACGGCGTACGGCGCCGGCGTGGGCATCCCCTGGCCATGCGCGCCGAGCGCGGGACCGTGCTGACTGTGCTGCCCGGGGTGCCCGTGCCCCGTCTGTGGATGGGGGTGGGGATGGGGATAGCCCTGCGCCGCGTGCTGCTGCTGCGCGTTCGGCTGCGGATAGCCGTACGGCGGCGGCGTCCCCTGTGCGGGCGGCGGCGTCGCGGGTCCGTACGGCCCCGGAGTCGGAGCCGCGGCCGGCCCCGGCTGATACGGCGCCTGCACGCCGTGCGGCGCCGCCCCCTGCGCCGTGCCCTGTGCCGCTCCCTGCGCCGTGCCCTGCCCCAGCGGCGGGAACACCGCCGAGCCCACGCCCGACCCGTTCGACGGCGCCGGCGTCCCGCTGACGATCATCGGCGCCGCGCCCTGACCGGCACTCGCCACCCGCAGGCACTCGGCGCGCATGGCGTCCGCGCTCGGGAAGCGCTCGTTCGGGTTCTTCCGCAGCGCGCGCAGCACGAGCGCGTCCATCGCCGGGGTGATCGAGCGGTTGATCGTGGAAGGCGCGACCGGCTCCTCCTGGACGTGCGCGTACGCGATCGCCAGCGGCGAGTCCGCGTCGAACGGCAACCGCCCGGTGAGCAGCTGGAACAGCATGATCCCGACCGAGTACAGGTCGGAGCGGGCGTCCACGCCCCGCCCGAGCGCCTGCTCGGGCGACAGGTACTGCGGGGTGCCGACCACCATGCCGGTCTGCGTCATCGAGGTGACGCCCGACTGCACGGCCCGCGCGATGCCGAAGTCCATCACCTTGACGACCCCGCGCTTCGTGACCATCACGTTGCCGGGCTTGATGTCCCGGTGGACGAGGCCGACCTCGTGGCTGGTCTCCAGCGCGGCCAGCACGTCCGCGGTGACCTTCAGCGCCCGGTCCGCGGGCATCGCGCCGTGGCTCTGCACGTCCGTCTGGAGCACGGAGCCCAGGGGCTGGCCCTCGACGTACTCCATGACGATGTACGGCATCGGCGCACCACCGAGGACGTCCTCGCCGGTGTCGAAGACGGACACGATGTTGGTGTGGGACAGGTTGGCGACGGCCTGCGCCTCGCGCCGGAACCGCTCGCGGAAGGACTGCTCGCGGCTCAGCTCGGTGTGCAGCGTCTTGATCGCCACCTGGCGGGCCAGCGCGGTGTCGTACGCGAGGTAGACGGACGCCATGCCGCCCTCGCCGAGCAGATCGCGCAGCTCGTAGCGACCGCCTGCGATCGAAGCGCCCACGTGGCGGCCCTGCACGCCGTCCTGGCTCATGGTTCTGCTTCCCCCGCGCTCGACCTGTGGTGCGTGTGGTGCCCGTGTCCGTGCCCGTGCTCGTCACCGTGTGACTGTGACTGTGACTGTGACCGTGACTGCGATTGTGCTTGTGGCGTCGGTGAACCTGGCGGGTACTCCGGTGCCCCGGCCAGTCTGCCCGAGCCGCGCGCCGCGGCGTCAAGTCGGGTGCCCGTTCCGTGACCGTACGCACGGGAAGCGTCCCGGAAGCGTTACAGGAACACCACCGGAATTTGCGTGGCCGTGCTCACAGCGGGTTTGATGACCGGTCCGTCCCGGGCGGTCATGTCGTATGAAGGCTGTAGCGTGAGGCAACGGAACGCACCGCGACTCCGTTATACAGACGCATCCTCTCAGCGGAAGCCCCCACGAACCCCTCACAATCACCCGGAGCGCACGGCGGGAACCGCCACCGCGACAAGTACGGCAGCACGACAGGCAGTACGACAGGCAGTACGACAGCACTGGCACTGGACACGACAGCTCCACGGATAACGGACGGCGAGGACTGATGGCACCCGAACCCGAAGCAGGCGGCAGCGGCGTGCCGGACTCCGGGGACGCCTGGGGCATCGGCGGACTGGTCGGCGACGGCCGCTACCGGCTGAGCTACCGCCTCGGACGCGGCGGCATGGCCGAGGTGTTCGCGGCCGAGGACGTACGGCTGGGCCGGGACGTCGCGGTCAAGCTGCTCCGTGCGGACCTCGCCGAGGACCCGATCGCCAAGGCCCGCTTCACCCGCGAGGCACAGTCGGTCGCCGGGCTTAACCACCACGCGATCGTGGCGGTTTACGACTCCGGCGAGGACGAGGTGGCCGGGCAGTCCGTCCCCTACATCGTGATGGAGAAGGTCGTCGGCCGGACGATCCGCGATCTGTTGATCAACGCGGAGGCGCCGCCGGTCGAGCAGGCGCTGATCATCGTCTCCGGCGTCCTGGAGGCCCTGGCCTACTCCCACCAGCACGGCATCGTGCACCGCGACATCAAGCCGGCCAACGTCATCATCACCGACTCCGGCGCGGTCAAGGTGATGGACTTCGGCATCGCCCGCGCCCTGCACGGCGCGTCGACGACGATGACGCAGACCGGCATGGTCATGGGCACCCCGCAGTACCTGTCGCCGGAGCAGGCCCTCGGCAAGGCGGTGGACCACCGCTCCGACCTCTACGCGACGGGCTGTCTGCTCTACGAACTGCTGGCGCTGCGTCCGCCGTTCACCGGTGAGACCCCGCTCTCCGTGGTGTACCAGCACGTCCAGGACACCCCGGTGCCGCCGTCCCAGGTGCTGGACTCGGTGCCGCCGGAGTTGGACGGCCTGGTGATGCGCTCCCTGGCGAAGGACCCGGACGACCGGTTCCAGAGTTCGGAGGAGATGCGCGGACTGGTGCAGTACGCGCTCCAGATGCTCCAGCAGGCCGGCGGCCACAGCGGCAGTTGGAACACCGGGCCGGTCGACGCGTACGGACAGGGCGCTACCGCCGGCGGCATGGCCGGGATGACCGGCGCGACCGCCGTGCACCCCGCGGCGCACGGCCACGGCGAGACGTCGCAGGGCCCGATACTGCCTCCGGTGAATCCCGACGACGGCGGCTTCACGGGCTACAACGGCCGTCCGGGCGGCGGCCGTCGGCGCGGCGGCAAGGTGTGGCTGGTCGCCGCGCTCGCGGTGATCGCGGTCGTGGCCGGCGTCGCCTTCGCGCTGAAGGCCGCCGACAAGACGGACGGGCCCAAGGACGACACCAAGGTCTCCGACGCGCCGACGCAGCGGGAGACCACCTCCCCGACGGCCGAGACCAAGCCCTCGCAGGACGAGGAGCGGGACGACACGCCCTCGTACCACAACACCCCGCGGTGGCCCACCTCCAGCAAGACGTACAAGCCGTCGCAGGACAACGTGAAGCCGTCGGACGACGTCACGCCGTCCGACGACGTGAAGCCCACGGATGACGTGACGTCGTCCGAGGGCCCGCCCACGCAGCCCACCAAGTCGGAGAATCCCGGCGCTTCTGGTGGCAATCCCGGCAATTCGGGCGGGCCGGATCCGGAGAATCCGGAGGGCGGCAACAACGGCTGACGCCGGGAGCGGCGTCGGGAGCGGCGTCCGGGGCGCCGCTCAGGCCGCGAAGGCTTCGCGCACCGCCTCGTACTCCCTCGTCCACCACACCGCCAGGGCCGACACCGCAGCGAACTGCGGGTCGGCCCTGCGGTCGTTCAGCTGGTAGCGCCAGCGGAGTATCCAGAAGTCGTTCAGCCGCTCCCACCACACGCGGTGGACGGCGGCGGCGATTTCGGAGGTGTCGGCGCCGACGGCGTGCCGGTACGCCCGGGCGTACGCCCGCACCTTCGTCAGCTCCAACGCGCCCTCGGGCTGCACGAAGAAGATCGCGGCGGCCCGCACCGCCTCCTCCGCGCGCGGCTGGACGCCGAGGCGGTCCCAGTCGACGATCGCGGCGGGTTCGGCGCCGCGGTAGAGGAGGTTGAGGGGGTGGAAGTCGCCGTGCACCCAGCCGCCGGCGACGGCCGGCGGGGGGCGGGAGTCCGCGTGCAGTTCCAACAGGGTGCGGCGCTCCAGCAGACGGTGCTCGGCGAGGAGGTCGAAGGAGTCGCGGTGGCGGGCGGCGCGGACGAGGGCGAGCAGTTCGTCGATGAGGGTGAAGGTGTCCTCGGGGTCGGCGCTCGCGTACCCCGCGGTCCCGGCCGCGGCCCCGGTGGCGTTCCCGCTCCCGTTCCCGCTCCCGGCCCCGGTGGCGCTTCCGCTTCCGTTCTCCGGGCCGTCGCCCTCGGTGCGGCCCATGACCTGCTCCAGGCAGGTGTGCACCAGCCCCAGGAGCCCGCCGAGGCGGCGGCACTGGAGCGTGGACAGATGGGCGCCGTCGCGGTGGCGGCCGTCGATCCAGGGGTGCAGGGCGTAGCAGTCGCCGCCGATGACGGCGACGGTCTCGCCGTGGGCGTCGGTCACGGGCGGCGCGACGGGCACGCCGAGGCTCTGGAGGCGCTGGGTGACCCGGTGTTGGCGGGCGATGGCGCGGTGGTCGCCGTCGAGGTGGTGTTTGAGGAAGTACGCCCCCTCGGTCGTCGACAGCCGGTAACCGCGGTTGAGCAGCCCCAGCGTGACCGGTTCGCAGGACAGGGGCTCGCCGGGGCCGTCGTATCGGCGCAGCAGCGCGCCGAGGGGAGGGACGGCGGTGGCAAATGAGCGGAGCACGCGCCAGATGTTAGATCACGCAGCGTGTCCGTTGGGCTGCTCTTCGCAATAGTCGAGCGTGTGCAGGGTTACGAACTGAGGTTCTACGCGCATGAATACGGGCTCGAAGGGTTCGCCGTCGGCGCGCAGCGGGGGCCGGCCGAAGCGGCGGACCTCTTCGGGCGTCGGCCGGACGATGGCCGCGGTGCCGATGAACTGCACGGACCACATGGCGGCGGCGGGCGCCTGCGCGCCGGTGCCGTCACCCGGGCCGCCGTCCGGTCCGACGGCGGCCAGGCCGTCGGCGGTGAAGCCGTCCGCGCCGTACGCGACGACGCTGCCGTTGCAGGCGCGGTGGTAGCCGAAGCCGCGGTGGATGCGCAGCACGACGGCGCCGTCGCACACCACGTGGCGGGCGGGGGCGACGAAGGGCATCGCGCGCATGCTGGTGGCGAGCCGTCCGTACGAGACGCTGCCCAGCAGCTCCAGGGCGCGCAGTTCGTCGGCGCGCAGCTGCTCGTCGGCCCGCAGTTGCTCGTCCGTGCGCAGCTGCTCATCGGCCCGCAGTTGCTCGTCGGCGTGCAGCTGTCCGTCAGCGTGCAGCTGTTCGTCGGTGCGCACGTGCGCGGCGCGGCGTTCCCCGACCCGGCGTTCCTCGGTGGACATGCGTTCCACTCTCGGTGACGGGAAGTCCGACGGGAAGGGGCGGGCGCCCCTCCTCATCGGGGACGTAAGTCCCGTACGGGTGGGTCCGTCAGGGTTCGGCCGTTCGTGGTGCCGGGCGGTCGTGCGCTGGTCCGGCCGGTTTTCGGGCCGGTCTTCGGGGTGCGGACGGCCTTCGGGACGCGGGCCCGGCGCGGCGGGCCCTTCGGCCGGCCGCGTCACGGAGCGTAAGGCTCGGTCTGGCCCGCCTTGCCCTGCGCCTGCATGCGCGCCACGTACGCCGCCGCCTGCGAGCGGCGCTCCATGCCCAGCTTGCTCAGCAGGCTCGACACGTAGTTCTTGATGGTCTTCTCGGCGAGGTGCAGCCGCTCGCCGATCGCCCGGTTGGTCATGCCCTCGCCGATGAGGTCGAGGATCCGGCGCTCCTGCTCGGTCAGCGCGGCCAGCCGGTCGTCCCGCTTGGGGCCGTTCCCGTCGCGCAGCCGCTCCAGGACGCGCGCGGTGGCGATCGGGTCGAGCAGCGAGCGGCCGGCGGCGACGTCACGGACGGCCGAGAGCAGTTCGTTGCCGCGGATCGCCTTGAGGACGTAACCGGAGGCGCCGGCCATGATGGCGTCGAAGAGCGCTTCGTCGTCGGCGTACGACGTCAACATCAGACACTTCACCGACTCGTCCCGGGAGCGGATCTCCCGGCACACCTCGACGCCGCTGCCGTCCGGCAGGCGTACGTCCAAAACGGCGACGTCCGGGCGGGTGGCCGGAATGCGGGCGATGGCGTCCTCCGCGGTGCCGGCCTCGCCGACGACCTCGATGTCGTCCTCCACGGAGAGCAGTTCGTGGACGCCCCGGCGGACGACTTCATGATCATCCAGCAGGAATACCGTGATTTTTCCTTCTTCGCGCACGCTTGCAGTCTCACACATCGACTCTTCCCGTGTGCCGGGTGGCCGGGATAACGTTCGCGTGTTCCCGGCGGTCCACGAGGCCCCACAAAAAGGCCGCGTCAAGGCCCTGACCAGTCATTGTCACCCGTGTCTGCGACCCCACGACCGATTTACTTGGAAATCCAAGCAAAAACGCAGGTCAAATAGGGTTTCGCAGGAATGCGACACACTGGGTAACGTGCATGGAACAGGGCGCTCGTCGGGACACCTGTCACGCCTGCTCCCGACGCCGCACCCACCCCGTGCGGGGGTTCGAGAGCGGGTGAGCCTCCCCTTGCCCTCCGGGGCAGGGGCGACCCCAGGCTCCCGGCGAACCCGGGGACCGGACAGACGGAGGAGCACGCACGTGACCGTGGAGAGCACTGCCGCGCGCAAGCCGCGCCGCGGCGCCAAGCGCGTGAGCGCCGCGAAGAAACCGCAGCGTTCCGAGCCCCAGCTCGTACAGCTGCTGAACCCCGAGGGCGAACGCGTCCAGGATCCCGACTTCGACCTCGAACTCACCCCCGACGAGCTGCGCGGGCTGTACCGGGACATGGTCCTGACCCGCCGCTTCGACGCGGAGGCCACCGCCCTGCAGCGCCAGGGCGAGCTGGGCCTGTGGGCCTCGCTGCTCGGCCAGGAGGCCGCGCAGATCGGCTCCGGCCGGGCCCTGCGCGACGACGACTACGTCTTCCCGACCTACCGCGAACACGGCGTGGCCTGGTGCCGCGGCGTCGACCCGACGAACCTGCTGGGCATGTTCCGCGGGGTCAACAACGGCGGCTGGGACCCCAACACCAACAACTTCCACCTCTACACGATCGTCATCGGCTCGCAGACGCTGCACGCCACCGGCTACGCGATGGGCGTGGCCAAGGACGGCGCCGACTCGGCCGTGATCGCGTACTTCGGCGACGGAGCGTCCAGCCAGGGCGACGTCGCGGAGTCGTTCACCTTCTCCGCGGTCTACAACGCCCCCGTGGTCTTCTTCTGCCAGAACAACCAGTGGGCCATCTCGGAGCCCACCGAGCGCCAGACCCGGGTGCCGCTCTACCAGCGCGCCCAGGGCTACGGCTTCCCCGGCGTCCGCGTCGACGGCAACGACGTCCTCGCCTGTTACGCGGTGACCCGCTGGGCGCTGGAGCGGGCCCGCCGCGGCGAGGGCCCCACCCTCGTGGAGGCGTTCACCTACCGGATGGGCGCACACACCACCTCCGACGACCCCACCCGCTACCGCCACGACGACGAGCGTGCGGCCTGGGAGGCGAAGGACCCGATCCTGCGGCTGCGGCGGCACCTGGAGGCCCAGGGCCACGCCGACGAGGCGTACTTCGCCGCGCTGGAGGAGGAGAGCGACGCGCTCGCCAAGCGGGTGCGGGAGACGGTGCGGAACATGCCCGACCCCGATCCGATGGCGATCTTCGAGAACGTCTACGCGGACGGGCACGCGCTCGTCGACGAGGAGCGCGCCCAGTTCGCCGCGTACCAAGCCTCGTTCGAGGACGCTCCCGAAGGATCAGAAGGACCCGAAGGAGGGGAGAAGTAACCATGGCCGTACAGAAGCTTCCGCTCGCGAAGGCGATCAACGCGTCCTTGCGCACGGCCCTGGAGAACGACCCCAAGGTCCTGGTGATGGGCGAGGACGTCGGCAAGCTCGGCGGCGTCTTCCGGGTCACCGACGGGCTCCAGAAGGACTTCGGCGAGGACCGGATCATCGACACCCCGCTCGCGGAGTCCGGGATCATCGGCACCGCGATCGGCCTGGCGCTGCGCGGCTACCGCCCGGTGGCGGAGATCCAGTTCGACGGGTTCGTCTTCCCGGCGTACGACCAGATCGTCACCCAGCTCGCGAAGATGCACGCACGGGCGCTCGGCAAGGTGAAGATGCCGGTCGTCATCCGCATTCCCTACGGCGGCGGCATCGGCGCGGTCGAGCACCACAGCGAGTCGCCCGAGGCGTTGTTCGCGCACGTCGCGGGGTTGAAGGTGATCTCGCCCTCGAACGCGTCGGACGCGTACTGGATGCTCCAGCAGGCCATCCAGAGCGACGACCCGGTCATCTACTTCGAGCCCAAGCGGCGCTACTGGGAGAAGGGCGAGGTCGACACCGAGGCCATCCCCGGTCCGCTGCACGGCGCCCGCGTGGTGCGCGAGGGCACCCGGTTGACGCTCGCCGCGTACGGGCCGATGGTCAGGGTCTGCACCGAGGCGGCAGCGGCGGCGGCCGAGGACGGCGTCTCGATCGAGGTGCTGGACCTGCGCTCGATGTCCCCGATCGACTTCGACGCGATCCAGCGGTCGGTGGAGAAGACCCGGCGGCTGGTGGTGGTGCACGAGGCCCCGGTGTTCTACGGTTCCGGCGCGGAGATCGCCGCTCGCATCACGGAGCGGTGCTTCTACCACCTGGAGGCGCCGGTGCTGCGCGTGGGCGGCTTCCACGCGCCCTACCCGCCGGCGCGCCTGGAGGAGGAGTACCTGCCGGGACTCGACCGGGTGCTCGACGCCGTCGACCGCGCGCTGGCGTACTGAGGAATGAGGAGTGCCGAGACGATGACGGAGAACGCTTCCCTCCGCTACCGCGAGTTCAAGATGCCCGACGTGGGCGAGGGGCTCACCGAGGCGGAGATCCTCAAGTGGTACGTGCAGCCCGGCGACCGGGTCGCCGACGGGCAGGTCGTGTGCGAGGTGGAGACGGCGAAGGCGGCGGTGGAGCTGCCGATCCCGTACGACGGGGTGGTGCACGAGTTGCGCTACCCGGAGGGCACGACGGTCGACGTCGGGCAGGTGATCATCGCGGTCGACGTGGCGCCGGGCACGGCGTCGGAGGCCGCGCCTGCCGCGCCTGCCGCAGAGGTTTCCGAGGAACCCGTTTCCGAGGAACCCGCTCCGGAGGAGCCCGAGGCGCCGAAGGGGCGTCAGCCGGTGCTCGTCGGGTACGGCGTCGCGGAGAGCTCCGGCAAGCGCCGGCCGCGCAAGTCGTCGGCGGCGCCGGTCGCCGCGGCGGCGGTGGCGGCTGCGGCGATCCAGGGCGAGTTGAACGGGCACGCTTCTGCTCCTGCGGCTCCTGCGGCTCCTGCGGCTCCTCCTGCTCCTGCGGCTCCTGCTGAGCGGCCGTTGGCGAAGCCGCCCGTACGGAAGTTGGCGAAGGACCTCGGCGTCGACCTGGCGCAGGTCACCCCGACCGGACCGGATGGCATCATCACCCGCGACGACGTGCACGCGGCGGTCGCCCCGGCGGCGCCCGAGGCACCGGCGGCACCTGTCACGGCGCCCGCGCCCGTACCGGAGGCGCCGCAGGCGCAACCGGTCGATCTCGGCGTCCGGGAGACGCGCATCCCCGTCAAGGGCGTGCGGAAGGCGACGGCGGCGGCGATGGTGGGCAGCGCGTTCACCGCACCGCACGTCACCGAGTTCATCACGGTCGACGTCACCCGCACGACGAAGCTCGTCGAAGAGCTGAAGTCCGACCGGGACATGACCGGGCTACGGATCAACCCCCTGCTGATCATCGCCAAGGCGCTGCTGGTCGCGGTGAAGCGGAACCCGGGCGTCAACGCGTCCTGGGACGAGGCCGCGCAGGAGATCGTGCAGAAGCACTACGTCAACCTGGGCATCGCCGCGGCCACTCCGCGCGGTCTCATCGTGCCGAACGTCAAGGACGCGCACGCCAAGACCCTGCCGGAGCTCGCCGAGGCGCTGGCGGAGCTGGTCTCCGTGGCGCGGGACGGCAAGACGACGCCGGCGGCGATGCAGGGAGGCACGATCACCATCACGAACGTCGGCGTCTTCGGCGTCGACACGGGTACGCCGATCCTGAACCCGGGCGAGTCCGCGATCCTGGCCGTGGGCGCGATCAAGCTCCAGCCCTGGGTCCACAAGGGCAAGGTGAAGGCGCGCCAGGTGACCACGCTCGGCCTGTCCTTCGACCACCGGCTGGTCGACGGCGAGTTGGGGTCGCGCTTCCTCGCGGACATCGCGGCGATACTGGAGAACCCGAAGAGGTTGATCACCTGGGGCTAGCTCGTCTGGCGGGGGCGGCGGCGCACGGCGTCGGGTTGCACGGGTGATGCGTGCGACGCCGGCGCCGTTTCCCTGCGGGTGCGTTGGTCACCACCGGGCGAGGCTTACTGGTCATCATGGCGTGGTCGTGCACGGCGGAGGCTCAGTCCGCCACTGAACCCCGTGCCGTCGCAGCCGGTGGATCTCCCACCAGGCCAGCGCCGTCACCGACAGCGGGCCGCCGAGGAACGCGCAGACCGCGAGTGGGACGGGGCCCGGCGGGAGGCCGCCCGTCGCCAGGCCGAAGAAGGCGAAGACCCAGACCAGGACGGCGGTGACCAGCGCGGGTAGCGCCGCGTGCAGGGCGGTCAGGTTGAAGGCGTGACGCAGCGCCGGGCCGGAGGAGAAGCCGACGAAGTAGACCAGCCACCAGAACGGCGTCCAGAGCGCGAAGAACACGAACAGCAGGAACACCCCGAGCAGCAGCCCGGACCCGCCCTCGAACCGGTTCGGTGCCAGCCAACCCATCGTCTGGAACGCCACCACGGCAAACAGCGGGATCAGGCTCCAGGCACCGAAGTACCACAAGGCTGACCGGCCGGCCGGCCACAGATTCGTCCGCATGGCCCGCCGCGTCCCGGGCCTGGCCGCGCAGAAGAACAGCGCCACGACCACCACGGCACTCAACAGCGCGCCCCAGGGCGTGAGGAACAGCCGCAGCGTGATCTGTACCTGTGCCTCCTCGACGTCCTCGAAGTCACCGAACGCGGCCAGTACCGCCACCGACATGAGGAGGCCCACCCAGGCCCGCACCCGCTGCACCCGGAGCAGCGCGGCGTCCTCGACGTACCCTTCCGGGCGTACGGGGAAGATCCGGCGCGCAATGCGGCGGGCCGTGCGGGCTGACCAGTAGCCGAGCAGCAGCGGCACGGTCAGGCACCACAGGCACGGAAGGGCCAGCACCAGCACCAGCCCGGGTGGCATCCCTCGTACCACCTCGCCCAGTGGCGGCCACTCGTCCTCACGGATCCGTTGCCACCGCGACGCATACGGCTGCGGCGGATCGACACTCATGAGCGTCCCTTCGACGGTCGGGAAGAGGAACGCGATCCGACCGGCAGCGGTTCCCGACCGATGAGCCGTTCCCCCAACAAGCCATTGGACTGTGCCCGTTCGTACCGGCCAGGGCGTGCCCGCGGGCAGCGAAGAGCCCCGTGACACGGTCCCGTGTCACGGGGCTCTCGGATGCTGCGGGCGGCTCGATCGTCAGACGGTGCCGTCCTTGACGCCCGTGACGAACGCGGTGAACGCGTCGGCGGGGACGTTGAGTACGGGTCCGGTCGGGACCTTGGAGTCGCGAACGGCGACTATGTCGGTAGTAGAGGCGTGCGCGGGTGCCCACTCGACGCAGGTGCCACCTTGACCGCTGTAAGAGGACTTGACCCAACGCAGACTGGAGGAGTCGGTTGTCACAACATGCCCTTTCGAGCCTCGTTGATCATGTCTATTGATTCCGTCTGAGAGAGCGATACGGCCTGGAGTTGATGGTAGGCCCTCACCAGCGGCAAGACCGAGCCGATCTCGCGGTCCAGAAGGCCCTGGGTCTCCGACTCGACGTACGACATCACCGCCCGATCGGCCATCGTGAGCAGGTTGATCTGGCGCTTGAACGGCCGGCACTCCCCCAACTCGTAGGGCGCGAGCTGGAGCACGGTGTGCGACCGCTCGGCGAAGTCGATCAGGCTCGCCAACTGGGCTGCCATCACGGTCCGTCCGCCCACCATTCGACGGATGCAACTCTCGTCGAGAACGACGATGACGACGGGCGGCAGGTGGCGCGCCGGCACGGCTTGGCGATCGGTCAGGAACTCGATTCGTTCGACAGCTTGCTCCGGTGGGATCGCACCGTGCATTACCACGCTTTCCTCTATGGCCGTCGCGTACTCCGGCGTCTGGAGCAGTCCAGGGATCGCGCCCACCTCAAAAAGGCGGATCTCTGCCGCGCGGCCCTCGTAGCCGACGTATTCCGGGAAGCCCTCCAACATCACGCCGTGGACCATGTCGTGCCACTCGCGTTCAAACGAGTCGGCGGTGCCGACCAGCCCAAGTGCCGTATCGGCGCTGCGCGCGACGGGGAGAGTCGGCACTTTGCGCCCGACTTCAACAGCCGAGACATGTCTTCCGGAATAGCCCATGCGTTCGCCCAGGTCGTCTTGGGTCCAGCCTTGAGCCTCGCGCAGCCTGCGCAGACGTGCTCCAAAGGCTGCTTGCGGCGACCTGTCGGGGTTCAGTTCCTTGCGGTTGCGGCTGCCTCGGACTGATGCTCCTCAGCCTGGCCAGGAAGTAGCAGACTCCCGCTGTCGCGGTGGCAAGGGGAGATCCGCGACAGCGGGCCGAACGCGTGGCCGAGCCATCCTTGCGAAAACCATTGGTGCCCGGCTTGCTCCGCTGGTGGACTGACGTCCTACCGCGAGTCTGCCGCGTGACGGAGGTAGTGGTTGTGACGGGTTATGACGTGCTTGCCGAGGTGTACGAATGGCTCATCTCGGATGCAAGGTTGCCTCCAGCCGAATTCGCTGCGTCGTACGACGACGTCCTCAATCTCCTGCCGTCGAACGCTCACGTCCTCGACTGTTCGTGCGGAACCGGACAGTTGGCGGTTGGCCTCGCCGGTCGTGGCATGCAGGTTGTCGCAACTGACGCCAGCGAGGCGATGGTTCGTCGGACTGCGGCGTTGTCTGAGGAGTTCGGGGCATCCGTCCGGGCCGTGCGGGCGAGCTGGGAAGAGTTGCCCGACCGTTTCCAGGACAACACGTTCGACATGGTGTTCTGTGTTGGCAACTCGCTTCACCATGCCACGGGAGCGACAGGCAGGGGTGCTGCTCTGGAGTCGATGTCACGGCTTCTGCGCCCGGGCGGGCGCTTGGTACTCACATCCCGTACCTGGGAACTCGTGAGGGCCAGAGGTTCCCGGCTGGAGATCGGTGACCGACTCGTCCGCCGGAACGGTCGCGATGCCGTCGTGGTCTACCGCTGGGAGATTGCGCCGCATTGGGAGGAGGAGCACCACATCGAGATTGCGATCGCGCAAGTCGATGCGACCGGGTTGGTTCTTGTCCGCTCGGAACTGCTTTCCTGCTGGCCCTACCGGTACGAGGAACTCGAAGTCGAGCTGCACCGGGTCGGGCTCCAGACGGAACTGAGCACGTTCGATCTTGAGGCCGAGAACTACATGGTGGTCGCGAGCAAGGTATAAACACCGGACTCTCAGTGTCTGGCCGGAAGCTCAAGTCGCCCGCCAGCCTTCGATCCAGATTCGCCAGACATGGCCCTGCCCCCCCCGCACGGCGAAGAGCCCCGTGGCACGGCACAGTGCCACGGGGCTCTCGTTCGCTACGGGTGCGATCAGTCCTGCTGGGCGCCCTCGGGGAGGGTGCGGAGCTTCATCGTCTTCGCGCTCGTCGAGCCGAAGCCGTAGTCCAGCAGCTTCGCCGCGTCGTCGTAGCGGCCCGCGCCGTTCAGCACGACGCCGATGTACGTCTTGCCGTTGCGGGACGCGGTGAACGTCAGGCAGGGGCCGGCGGCCGTGCCCGTGCCCGTCTTCACGCCCGTCGCGCCGCTGTACGAGCCCAGCAGCTTGTTCGTGTTGTACCAGGTGTACGTGCGCGCGCCGCCCGTGCTGGTCTTCGCGGGGGCCTTGTACGTGGTGGCCTTGATGATCTCGCGGAAGGTGCCGTTCGCGTAGGCGTGCCGGGCCAGCTTCGTGAGGTCGGCCGCCGTGGTGTAGTTCTGGCCGCGCTGCGAAATGCCGTCGAAGGAGTCGAACTTCGTCTTCTTCAGACCCAGCGACGCGGCCTTCGCGTTCATCTTGGCGACGAACGAACGGGTCCGCTCGTTCGGACTGTTGCCCGTGCCGAACGTCTCGGCCAGCGCGTACGCCGCGTCACAGCCGGAGGGCAGCATCAGGCCGTACAGGAGCTGGCGGACCGTCAGGGTGTCGCCGGGCTTCAGGTCGGCGGTGCTGCCGCCCTGCTTTATCACGTAATCGCGGTGCGACGACTTGATCGTCACCTTGCGGTCGAGGTTCACGCCGGGCGTCGTCAGCACGGTGATCGCAGTCGCGATCTTCGTCGTGCTCGCCATCTGGCGGGTGGTGTGGGCGTCCTTGCTGTAGATCGAGACGCCGGAGTCGTAGTCCATCACGTAGCCGCTCTTGGCCGTGATGGTCGGGACCGCGGGCTTCGCCTGCGCGGGCGTGGCCAGCGGGGATGCGGTGAGCAGCAGGCCGCCGGAGAGGATCACGGTGGCGGCTCGGCGCGTCCGCACGCTGTTGAGAATCAAAGGGAACGCTCCCGTTGTGGACGAATGCGTGTGTG
The DNA here is from genome assembly GCF_040643215.1 of Streptomyces sp. NPDC047315. Lineage (NCBI taxonomy): Bacteria > Bacillati > Actinomycetota > Actinomycetes > Kitasatosporales > Streptomycetaceae > Streptomyces > Streptomyces sp. NPDC047315. Next base: position 70,438 of record NZ_JBEYTZ010000024.1, read on the forward strand.
TCAAAAGGTGTGTGGGAGCCCTGTCGTCATGGGAGTGCGAGAAGGGGCTCACATAAAAGACGCGTGAGTCTCGTGAATGGATGCACAAGAAGCCCGGATTTCTGTGCGGGCTCTGTGCGCACCCTGTACGCGCGGTCCGCGTCCGCGCCCGTCCTGCATGGTGGACAGCCCCTGGGAACGCACCTCACTTGTATCTATGCTGTGCGCATGTCAGCTCCTGCGCCCGCTCCCGCCGCTGCCGAACGCGTCTACACCCACATCAAGCAGGCGGTGCTGGACCGTCGGTACGAGGGCGGGACCCTGCTCACCGAGGGCGAGTTGGCCGACGCGGTGGGCGTCTCCCGGACGCCCGTGCGCGAGGCGCTGCTCAAGCTTGAGGTGGAGGGGCTGATCAAGCTCTATCCGAAGAAGGGCGCGCTGGTGCTGGCCGTCTCGGCGCAGGAGATCGCCGACGTGGTCGAGACCCGGCTGCTGGTGGAGGAGCACGCGGCGCGAAAGGCCGTGCCCGCGTCCCCCCGGCTGCTGGCGCGTCTGGAGGAGCTGTTGGAGCAGCAGAAGCGCCAGTGCGAGGCCGGCGACCTGGCCGCCGTCGCCGTCACCGACCGCAACTTCCACCTGGAGATCGTGCGCAGCGGCGGCAACGAGATCCTGTCCCGGCTGTACGAGCAGTTGCGCGACAGACAGCTGAGGATGGGCGTCGCGGTGATGCACGCCCACCCGGACCGGATCGCGAAGAACGTCGTCGAGCACGGCGAGATCCTCGACGCGCTGCGCGCCGGCGACCCGGACGCGGCGGCGGCGGTCATCCACCGGCACGTCGGCTGGTTCAGCAACCTCGCGCGCGGCGACGTCCGATGAGCCGGGGCCCGTCGGGCGGATCGGCGCCGGCCCCGATATCCCTCCCCGGTGACCCGCCCGGCGGCCGTCGCGCCGCCGTGATCTGGGGCATCGGGGTCTCCGTCTACTTCGTCGCGGTCATCTTCCGCACCTCGCTGGGCGTCGCCGGGCTGGACGCCGTCGAACGCTTCGACGTCAGCGCCTCCGCGCTCTCCACCTTCTCCATCCTGCAACTGCTGGTCTACGCGGGCATGCAGATCCCCGTCGGCCTGCTGGTGGACCGGCTGGGCACCAAGAAGGTGCTCGCGCTGGGCGCCGCGCTTTTCACCGTCGGCCAGTTGGGCTTCGCGCTCGCCCCTTCCTACGGCACCGCACTCGCCGCCCGTGCCCTGCTGGGCTGCGGCGACGCCCTGACCTTCATCAGCGTGCTGCGGCTCGGCAGCCGGTGGTTCCCGGCCCGGCGCGGGCCGTTGGTGGGTCAGGTCGCCGCGCTCTTCGGCATGTTGGGCAACCTCGTCTCCACGATGGTCCTCGCGCGGGTGCTGCACGACCTCGGCTGGGTGGCCACCTTCGCGGGCAGTTCGGCGGCGGGCGCCGTCGTCCTCGTCCTGGTGGTGTGCTTCCTCAAGGACCACCCCGAGGGGCACGAGCCGCCGCCGGCCCGCCCCGAGCGGCTGCGGGGCCGCGGCTCCGGCGCGTCCTTCGTCCGACGGCAGGTCGCCGACTCCTGGCGGGAGCCCGGCACCCGCCTGGGGATGTGGGTGCACTTCACCACCCAGTTCCCCGCGATGGTGTTCATGCTGCTGTGGGGCATGCCGTTCCTCGTCGAGGCGCAGGGGCTGTCCCGGGAGACCGCCGGCTCCCTGCTCACCCTGGTGGTGCTGGTGAGCATGGTGGTGGGCCTGGTGTACGGGCAGGTCATCGCCCGGCACCACGCGGCCCGGCTGCCGCTCGCCCTCGGCACGGTCGCGGCCACCGCGCTGGCCTGGGGCGCCACCATCGCGCACCCGGGCGACCGCGCCCCGCTCTGGCTGCTGGTCACGCTCTGCGCCGTGCTCGGCGCCTGCGGGCCCGCCTCGATGATCGGCTTCGACTTCGCCCGTCCCGCGAACCCTCCGCACCGCCAGGGCACGGCGTCGGGCATCGTCAACATCGGTGGCTTCACGGCGTCGATGACGACGCTGCTGGCGATCGGCCTGCTCCTGGACGCGACCGGCGGGTCCTACCGGATCGCCTTCTCCTGCGTCTTCGTGCTGGAGGCGCTGGGCGTGGCCCAGATCCTGCGGCTGCGCGGCCGGACCGCGCGGCTGGAGCGGGAGAGGCTGGTGGCGAGCAAGGTGGAGGCGGTACACGTACCGGCGTGACCGCGACGGCGGGACCTCACATGGCGCGACGGACTTCACGCGGCGCGGGGACGGGGCCTCACGCGGCGCGACGGACTTCACGCGGCGCGACGGACCTCACGCGGCACGATGACGCGACCGGTCCGCGGCGGCCCGCCGCGGACCCGCGGATCACGGCGTGACCGCGAACTCCCGCAGGATCGCCGAGGCCAGCTCCTGGTCGCCCTCGACCTTGATCCGGTCGGCCACCGCGTTCGCCCGCACGCGTCCGCACGCCAGCCGGTAGTACGTCTCCCAGTCCGTCGCCAGCGTCACCAGCGGGCCGAGCGAGGGCGAGCCGTCGACCGAGCCGCGGCCCTCCGCGTTCACCCGGACCGTGCGCAGGAACTCCACCGGACCGTGCACGTCGATCACCACGGCGGAGTTCGCCGGGGCGCCCGCGTCCTTCGCGACGACCTTGGCCAGCGCCTCCAGCAGCACGTCCCGCACCACGAGCGCGCCGGGGGAGTCGATGTTCCCCGGGGAGTTCAGCGCGGTGCGCAGGTCCTGCTCGTGCACCCAGGTGTCGAACGCCCGCATCCGCATCGCCAACTCCAGCGTCTGCTCGGCCCCCAGCGGCGCGCGCACCATGGTCTGCGGCGAACGGTTCTCGTTCCTCAGCTGCCGGGCGCGGCGGATCATGACGTACTCCAGCTCCGCCACCATCTCCGGCGAGGTGTGGTGTCGGCGCACGTCCACCTGCATCTCCATGTACCGCGCGAAGTCGCTCTTCACGTGGTACAGGTCGCGCGGCAGGGTGTGGATCGGGCGCGGGTCGCCCAGCATCTCCGTCTCCATGCCGATCACGTGCGAGACGACGTCCCGCACCGACCAGGCAGGGCACGGCGTGGCGCGGTTCCACTCGCCTTCGACGAGGGGCGTCACCAGCTCCGCTATGGCTTCGACGGAGTGGGTCCAGGCATCTGCGTAGGTCTGGAGACTGGGATGGACGGTCACGGAACCCCTCGACGAATCTGCGGGCGGCTGGGCGGCTGGGCGGTGGACGGTGCGTGGGAGGCTCGGCAGGGTAAAAGTTACGCTGCCGGGCACCGGGACGGCAGAGCTTTCGTGTGACGATCGTAGGCCCGTACGCAAGGGGGGAGTACAGCTACGGCGTGGGTACGCCAGGGCAGCGGGCGCATCCGACCCTACGCCCGAGCCCCTGGCGCGCGCTCCGGCCCTACCGCGAGCGCCCCGTCACTCCAGTTCCACCAGGACGAAGACCGCCGTCGTCGGCAGCAGCGCCACCGCCGCGAGGACCCACCAGTAAGCCCGGGCGGCGCGCAGCGGCCCCCTCCGCATCAGGCTTCCCGCCAGGAGCCACAGCCCCAGCAGACCGCCCGTCAGCGGGACCAGGACCACCAACCAGGGGAGGGTGCCGTCGTTCTCGGTCGGTGCGCGCTCGGTCAGTCCCAGCTCCGCCAGCGGGAAGTTGATCGCGAAGAGGACCGACAGCCACAGCGGTACGACGGCGAGCAGGCCCAGCACCAGGTTGAGGAGGACGGGCACCACCCACGCGACGACGGCGGCGCCTGCGCTCGGCGACTCCGTGCTGGTGGGGTCGGTGCGGTCGGGTTCGGTGCTCATGTGAAGGAGGGACGTCAGCCGCGGGTCCCCCGGTTCGGCGGGGTCGGCGGCCGTGATCCGGCGTTCACACCCGGGTGGCATGAACGATGCCGCCCCGTCGCCCGCCCCCGCGCCCGTGTCCGCGCCCCCGAGCCGGTCGGTAAGGGCGGCTGGATCAACACCGGCGGTCAGCAACTGACCCTACGGTGACGAGCGCTGCCGGATCATCTGGGCGACCAGAGACGAGGCTGGGGCGGAGCCAACGGGTGACGAAGTGACGGAATGACGGTCGAAGCCCATTACCCCTTTAAGAGATGTTCTGAGTCTCTATAGGTGGAATAGAACAAAACGTCATTCCGTCACTCCGTCACCGGGGTCATCGGAGGGTCGGCGGAGCAATAGTCAATACCTGTGGATGGCTTGGTCATGGCCGCGGGTTGGTCCCCCTGATGGCCTGCCAGCGGGAGCTCGGGGTAGCTGACGTCAGGAGTTGGACTCCTGCGCCTCGGAGGGTCACCAGCGCGGTGTGGACGGGGTCGAGTTCCTCGACGGGACGGTGGTAGGCGAGGATCTGCGTCAGTTCCAGGTCGATGGCTTCTGCCGAGTCGCGGATGCGGTCGAATCGGGCGCCACAACGAACCGGCCCGAGCATGCAGCGCACGGTGGCGGTGGCCTCGGCCGGGTTCACGATGGTGACCTGATCAATCGCCAGTTCCACCTCGACCGAGTGGCTGCTGGGGGTGAGGGGCTCGGTCATGCTGCCACCTCGGTGCACTCGACCAGGACGCCGTTCTCGAACTTGGCGCCGGAGCGGACCAGGGCGACGAGGTGTGCGCCGGTGATCGCCCGCCAGCGGGCCTGGGCGGACTCGACGAGCTTGAACACCATCGCCGGGGCCGCGGCCGGGCTGCCGGCACCACGGGTGACCTTGGTTCGCAGCTTGACGGTGGAGAACGTCGACTCGATCGGATTCGTGGTCCGCAGGTGGATCCAGTGCTCGGCCGGGAAGTCGTAGAACGCCAGCAGCTCCTCGGCATCGTCCGTGATCTTCGCAACGGCCTTGGGGAACTTCGCGCCGTAGGTGCGCGCGAACGCCCCGATCGCCTTCTCGGCGTGGGTGCGATCCTCGGCGTTGTAGATCTCCTGCATGGCCCTCGTCGCGCCCGGTTGCGCGGACTTCGGCAGAGCGTTCGTGACGTTGCGGGCCTGGTGAACCCAGCACCGCTGATGGCGAGTGGTGGGGAACACCTCGGCCAGGGCCCGCCACAGGCCCATCGCGCCGTCGCCGACCACCAGCTCGGGGTCACGCATGCCGCGTCGGCGGCAGTCGCGCAGCAGGTCGGCCCACGACTCCGTGGACTCCCGCAGCCCCTCCGCGAGCGCGATCAGCTCCTTCGTGCCGTCGACGCGCACGCCGAGGAGGACCAGGACGCATGAGTGCGCCTGCCCGAGCCGGACCTTCGGGTGCACTCCGTCGGCCCATACGTAGACGAAGTCGCGGTCGGACAGGTCGCGGGCTCGGAAGGCGGCGTGGTCGTCGCTCCACTGCTTGGTCAGCCGAGTGACGGTGGCCGACGACAGCCCGGTGGCCGAGCCGAGGAACTGCTCCAGCGCGGGCACGAAGTCGCCAGAGGAGAGTCCATGCAGGTAGAGCAGCGGCAGCACCTCGCTGACTTTGGGCGACTTGCGGCACCGCGGTGCGAGGATCTTCGAGGAGAACCGCTTGCGCTCGCCGGTCGTCCCGTCGACCCGCTTGTCGTTCACGCGCGGGGCCCGGACCTCGATCGGGCCGGCGGCAGTGGTCACGGTTCGCGGCCGGTGGTGGCCGTTGCGGACCACCAAGCGGCGACCTGCCTCGTCGGTCTCGGCTGCCAACTCGGCTATGTACTGGTTGACTTCCACTTCCAGAGCTGCGGCCAGCATCCGGCGGGCACCCTCGCGGACGATCTCGTCGATCAGGGAGCCGGACTGCGTGGAGCCATCGGCGTTGACTACGCTGAGCACGGACGTGCCTTCCCGACCCGCGCTGCGAACGCGGGCCTACTCGGTGACCATCACAGGATCATTCGGGAAGGTACGCCCTCCGCGTGCCCTCCCGGAACCGATCCACAGGTCTTGAGCATTGCTCGGGTCGGCGCGAAGTTGCGCTGTGGTCACCATCCCGACCCCGGCCCCAGCTCGGAGCGCGCACGCTGGGTGTGACCCCGTTTTTCGGGCCCATTGTGAGCTCTGACCAGCGCATATCGACCGCCGAAGGCGCGAGAGCGGCACAGTTAACGCCCTGCAAAGCCCGCCGAAGGCCCCATTCCGTGGGGTCTTCGCCCCGTCAGGTGCCCCGTCGGATGTCACTCCGGCGGCTGGCTGTACCTCTCCAGCGTCGCCTTGCTCGTGGACCGGTCCACCAGCCGCAGTTCCCAGGGGCCGGTATTCACGTCGAAGTCCTTGCCGAAGCCGACCCACTTTCCGGCCATGCGCCGTCCGGTCGGCTCGACCAGGAGTTGGATGGCCCCGTGGTAGCGGGCCCCGTTGTAGTAGCCGTCTGCGGCAGTCTGCTCGACCCACGTGCCCGTGACCACGTTGCGATCGACAGTGAGATCCAGCGTGAGCGGGCTGTCCGGGTTGCTGCTTGCCCCGGGCAGACTCTGAACGGTCAGCCGGTTCCCGTGCTGGACGATCACTACGTAGTGCTTGCCCTCGTACGAGTCGCCCCGGCTCGAAGAGAAGAACTCGTAGCGGCTGAGCCACACTCCCGAAAACGTCTCCTCACCCGTCTGCGCGGTGGGCTGCGCGCCTACAGAGGCATACGCGACACCGGTTGTGCCGGTCTCCATGTCATGCCCTCCCTTCCCGTCTGCGTGGACTCGTGCCGTCGGCACCGGCAGGGCGAACCCCAGTGCCTAGACCGGACGCCCAGTGACCCGTTCTAAGGCCCTGGCGTACACGCCCCGAGGCGTCTTGCTCGTGCCGGACTCCCAGCGCTGCACCAGCCGTTTGGAAGCCTCGTTCGGCTCCCCCAGTTCCGCACCTGCCCGGCGGAGCGCCTTGGCGAAGTCGTCTTGGCTTAAGCGCAGGCTGATACGCACGGCCCGCAGGACATCATTCGGCACCACGGCGGTCGTCGTCATGACGTCAAAACTCTGACGATCACCGACACGACGAAGACCGTGTACGACTTCATCACCTCGGAGCTGAGGGCCGACCTCATCACCATGGTCCGCGAGGACTCCTGGCCGGAGATGACCGACGACCAGGGCCAGCGCGGCGTCAACCAGGTGGCGGCCTTCCTCGCCGTCGCCGCGAACACCACGGAGAGGGCCACGCCCAGCCTTCGCGTGGACCTCTTCTGGCACGCACTCGTGCTCCACACCAAGGACTACGCCAGGGTCTGCGACGCGCTCGGCGGCGGATTCATCCACCACGTCCCCGACCGCAACAACGGCCACGACCCCGCCGAGGGCCGGGCCGCGATGCGTCGGACGGCCGAGGTGATCCGATCGGCCGGCTCGACGTGGACCCGGAGTTCTGGCCGATCAACGGCGCAGCCGACTGCACCCAGAGCTACGCGGGCTGCTCCGACAGCCCCGTTGCCAAGTAGCTCCGACTCAGGCGGAGCGACTGACCCACGAGAGCTTCAGCCGCCCGGTATCGTGCCGGGCGGCTGTCGCCGTGAACGAGAACGGACAGGTAGTGACTGACGCTCGCAGCACCGCATGGGACACCTACTCGCAGAGCAAGCCCCAGCGGCGGAAGACCAACGCCAAGGGCGAGACCACATGGTTCAACTGGACCCAGTACCCGGACCACGGCCCCAGGGCCGACGTGCTCAACCCCAACCCGGGAGACCGCGTGCTCGATCTCGGGTGCGGGTCTGGAGGGAACGCCGCTCACCTCGCAACGCTCGGCATGAAGTCCGTCGGGATCGACCTCTCCGCCAAGCAGCTCGACAAGGCACGCGAGCGGTGGCCGGGCGTGGACGGGATGGAACTCCACCAGGCCGACGCGCTCACCTACCTCGGAGACACGTTCACGATCTTCGATGCGGTCTACAGCGTGTTCGGCGCTGCCTGGTTCACCGACCCCTGTCTTCTGCTGCCGATGGTTCACGCGAACCTCAAGCCGGGTGGCGTCTTCGCCTTCTCCCAGCGTCCCCCGGTTGAAGGGTGCTACGGCTGCCAGGCGTCATACATCCCGCGCGGGCCCGAAGAAGACCCCGCTGTCGTCAAGCGGTGGGACTACGAACCCGATGTGTGGGCGCTGATTCTCAAGGAACACGGCTTCGGGGACGTGTCAGCGTCCGTGCTTGCCCCACCCGCCGGGAGTCGGCGCACAGGAACCCTGTTCGTCCGGGGCGTCCAAGGAGGCTAGTCCGTGGTGGAGCGGATCCCGTAGCTGCGCAGGACAACGGCGTCGTACGGTCGTGATCCGCTGTTCATGGGCCAATGGCAAGCTTGAAGCATGAACGATCCCGCCCCCTCGCCCGCCCCCGCACCCAGCCGCGCCCGCGTCCGCGCCCCCGAGCTGGTCGGCAAGGGCGGCTGGCTCAACACCGGCGGTCAGCGGCTGACCCTCGCCGACCTGCGGGGCAAATGCGTCGTCCTCGACTTCTGAAAATAGACAACGGACCACCGAACTCTTCGTCACACTGACTGTGTACACCAAGACACAATCTGTGACCTGTACCTCCGCCTGTCTCTTGACCGGGACGGCAAGACCGCAATCGAACGGCAGGAAGCAGACTGCCGTGCCTGGGCCGAACGCAACGGACTGACCGTCCGCAAGGTCCACATAGACAGAGGGCGCTCCGGCTACAAGACCGTTGAGCGCAAGGGCTTCGACGCCGCGCTGGCGGCCGTCACGGCGGGCGTCGTCGGCACGCTGATCGTCTGGAAACTGGACCGCCTGTCCCGCAAGGGCATCGGCCAGGTCGGCAAGGTGCTGGACGACATCGAGAAGGCCGGCGGCCGTCTCGTCTCTGTCGTGGACGGTCTCGACACCTCGAACGACTCGGCACGCATGGTCGTGGCGATGCTCGCCGAACTCGCCCGATCCGAATCGAAGAATCTCGGCACACGCGTCAGCCATGCCAAGCGATACCTACGCAGCAAGGGTCAGTGGATCGGCGGACAGCCTCCGTACGGGCGGCTCATCGACCCGCAGGCCAAGAAGCTCGTCCATGACCCGGAGCACGCCGTCTACGCCCGTCTCATCGCGGATGAAGCGCTTGCCGGAACGTCGCTGGTCAAGATCGCCCGACTTCTCAACGAATACGAGATTCTTTCGCCCAGAGGCGGGCAGTGGAACGCGGCGAGCATCATGCAGCTCCTGCGCTCCCCAGCCTTCGCCGGCCTGATGCCACGACGGCGAGCGGAAGTACACGGGCAGGGTCTTCCCGTACCGCGATCCCGAGACTCTGGACACCGTCGAGATCGGCGAGGGGATCATCACGGTCGGAGAGCGTGAACGGATCATCCGCACCCTGGAATCCAGGACGTTCGTACACGCAGGAAAGCGGCGGCCGAAGCCCGAGGGGACGGCGCTGCTCACGGGACTCGTCTACTGCGCGGTACCCGGCTGTGGTCGCCGGATGCACCGGGTGGGAGGCAGCTACCAGTGCATGGCTCGCCGCGCAGGCAACCAGTGCATCGGAGCGTCAGCGCTGGCTGAAGCGGTTGACCAGTACGTGACGGAACAGTTCCTCACGAAGCTCCCAGCGCTCGAACCGGACGACCCGTTGCTTGTCGCGATCGCAGACCGCTGGGTCCACCGCGTGGACCCGGAGACCTTCGCGAAACGTGATGCGCTTACTGCTGAGATCCAGGATGAGGAAGCCCGCCTCGCCGACCTGGAGGACGCGCGATACGTGCGCGGTGAGTTCAGTGGCCCCGCAGCCGTGGAGCGCTACAACCGGCTTGCAGAGCGCCTGAGGGGGTGCATCGAAGGGCTTGGCACCGATCTTCGCAAGCTCCCCATGCCGTCCGTGGACGTGTCGCCGATGCTTGACGGCCTCATCCTGCGTGAGGCGTGGGCTGAGGCCACGAACGAAGACCGGCGCGGCCGGTTGTCACTCGCGATAGACCGGGTTGAAGTGACCAAGGGAGTGCGCGGACAGCGGATCATCCCTGAGCAACGCATCCAGATCCATTGGGCGAAGCTGGGTACCGACAGCGTCACCTGAGCACCGGCGTAACCCCTCCAGCTGTCGGCAGCGGACACGCGTGACGAAGTGACGAAGTGACGCTCTCCCTCCGTTACCTCTTATGGAAGTGTTGTTGTTTCTATGAGTGGATCAGAACTAATCGTCATTCCGTCACTTCGTCACCCGGGATGTCCAAAGTTCAGGCGCAGCCCTCACTGCGAAGGGTTGCTGGAGCCTCCGGTGGCTGCCCGTGCTGGGTGGCTGTCGGGGGCTTCGTCGTACCCGCGCCGTGAACCAACAAGCTTGTCCTGACGCCCTCTTGCGCCGGTCAGCCACAGGAGTGAGGCTCGTGCACAGCTACATGCTCGATGACCCGGAGTTCCTTGCCTGGCAGCAGGGCGAACGGCTGGACCCGGCTGATCGGTCGTCGTGGTGGGGCGGCTGGCGCGACGCGGTGAGTGCTGCCACGGCGCGCGGAGTGGTGGTCCGCCGGGTCCGCATCGTGTCCGAGCCGATCAGTGACTACGTGCGCTATGAGTACGACTGCACCTTCACCAATCTCGCTGCGGGTGAGATGGTCCGGTGGCTGCCCCGCCGGCAGACGACGGACTTGGCGTTGCCAGGTACGGACTTCTGGGTCTTCGACGGCAGCCAAGCCCTCTTCCACCACTTCACCGGAGAGGGCCAGTTGGACGAGGACGGGCGGGAGTACACCGAAGATCCTGCGCGGGTCCACCTGTGCACCACGGCGTTCGAGGCCGTCTGGCAACGCGCCATCCCGCACGAGGAGTACAAGCCGCGCTGACCGGTCACCACCATGGCTGTCTCTCCCTCCTCGAATGCCCAACAGGCCCGGCAGGCGCTGGCGAACCGACTCGCTGAGCTATGCCGGGACTCCGGCCTGAACGGGCGTGATCTCGCCCGGCTCTGCGGATGGCACCCGTCCAAGTCATCCCGGATCATGAACGCCCGTACGCCTCCGTCCGCCGACGACATCCGGGCTTGGTGCCGTGCGTGCGGGGCCGAAGGGCAGACGGACGATCTGATCGCCTCGCTGCGGACCGTCGAAGACATGTGGATCGGCTGGCGACGCATGGAGCGCGCCGGGCTCAGGCAAGCACAGGAAGCCCGGCTGCCGCTCTTCGAGCGAACCCGCCGGTTCCGCTCCTACTCCTCGTGGTTCGTTCCGGGCCTGATCCAGACCTACGGCTACACGGAGGCCGTCTTGCGTGCCGTGCAGCGGAGACGGGTCGAGGTCGATGACGTGGCCGATGCCGTCGCCGTGCGCATGGAGCGTCAGCGCGTCCTCTACGAGGGTGACCGCCGGTTCGCGTTCCTGGTTGAGGAGTCGGTCTTGCGTAACGGTCTCGGCGGGCCGGACGTGCAGGAGGAACAGCTCAGCCACCTGCTTATGGTCCCCTGCCCAGCGTCAGCCTGGGCGTGGTGCCCACGCGGACCGATCGGTCCCGGATGCCGGTGGAAGGGTTCTGGATCTTCGACACGGTACAGGTCAACGTCGAGCTGGTCTCCGGCTACCTCACGCTGACCCAGCCGAGCGAGGTTGCCGCGTACGCGGACACATTCACTGAACTGGCCGAGATGGCCGTCCATGGGGCGAAGGCCCGCGCACTCATCACCAGCGCCATTCAGGCCATCAGGTGACGACCGTGCAACCTCATGCAATCTCCTGGGAGTTGCAGCGCCACTCTTCCTAGCGTGGTCGCTACACGGACGACACGAGGAGCGGGGCCGTGAAGACGATCGCGTATGAGCAACCCCCGGTAGAGCTGCCGTTGCGCACAAACCCGGACCCTGCACCGGCGGCCGTCTGCGGAGTCTGCGCCGCTCTGGCCGTCCAGCGTCGGGAAGCCCGTCACCGGGCGACCACTCCACGCTCAGCGATTGCAACGTGGAGCTTCGGAACCACCCGCACCTTGGGGAATCGGCATGACCGTGAGGGCCGTGCTCCGGTACGTCAGCTACGTCATGCACCGCCACCCCTCGGCGGAGACGACGGCCACGGCGCGGTGCCTGAACCCGGACTGCCAGTGGACTGCCGCACCGACCGGGGACGCGGACGTGTGCACGGACATGTGCATCGGGCACACGGGCCGAACCGGGCACATGACCTTCCTGCGCGAGTTCTCGGAAGTCGCCGTGTCGAGCGCGCCCAGTGAGGGTGTCAGTCACCGACCTGGTGTTCCACGCGGTGGCGGATGTACTCGTCCGGATGGGACCGGGCTATCGCCACGGCCGCGTCCACCAGGTCGTGCAGCTCCGGCGGATAGGCCGACTTCCGGAGCGGCAGGCCCGGCAGGATGCAGCGCCGGACGTCCAGGTGCTCGTTGATCACGAACTCGCGTAGCGCGGTTTCGTACCACTCGGCCACGGTCGGGGCGTCGTCGGGCTTCGCCGGACCGGTGCCTGCGGGGTGCTCCGCCCGTACGGTGGGCATACGCAGGGGTAGAGCCGACCAGTACCAGGCATTCGCCGCGCCCGCCCGCTCGACGTCCGTGCCCGCCCGCAGGTATCCGAGCAACGAGGCTTGGACCCGCCCGCGCCCGAACGCGTTCAGCGCCGGTTCGAGGAAATGGCGGTTGAAGCTCGGGTCGGGGTCGTAGACGGCTGCCTTGATCAGCGCCTCGAAGGACTCCTCGGAAAGGATCAGGTCCCGGCGGCAGGCCTTGTACAGCGCCGTCCGAGCTTGGTTCACCCAAGTTCGTGGATCGCCGGGCTGCGGCTTGTGAACGACATCGAGCCCGAGGACCCGGACGACCTCCGCCACGCATCCGGCGAACACCTCCCTACGGCCCTCCACCGGGCCCGGCAGCGCCATGAACCCCTGCACCGTCCGCGCCGTCTCGCCGGCAGTCGTCTCGCCCTCGTCCGTAGCCAACCTTCGCTCCCCGGTCGTAGGTCCTGCTGTACGCGTGTGATCCGACGTTCATACCAGGATGGCAAGCTTGAAGGGTGAACGATGCTGCCCCGGCGCCCACCCCCGCGCCCGCACCCCGCAAGCGTGCCCGTGTCCGTGCCCCCGAGCTAATCGGCAAGGGTGGCTGGCTGAACACCGGCGGGAAAGATCTCACCCTCGCTGACCTGCGAGGTAAGTGCGTTGTTGTGGATTTCTGGACCTTCTGCTGCATCAACTGCCTGCACGTCCTCGACGAGCTGCGGGAGCTGGAGGAGAAGCACCGGGACACCCTCGTCGTCATCGGCGTCCACTCGCCGAAGTTCGTGCACGAGGCGGACCACGGGGCGGTCGTGGACGCCGTCGAGCGGTACCAGGTGCACCACCCCGTGCTCGACGACCCCGAGCTGGCGACCTGGAAGCAGTACGCGGTGCGGGCCTGGCCCACGCTGGTCGTGATCGACCCGGAGGGGTACGTCGTCGCCCAGCACGCCGGCGAGGGACACGCCCACGCCATCGCCCGCCTGGTCGCGGAGCTGGAGGCGGAGCACGCGGCCAAGGGCACCCTGCGGCGCGGCGACGGCCCCTACGTGGCGCCCGAGCCCGTCGCCGGCGACCTGCGCTTCCCCGGCAAGGCCGTGGCCCTGCCGGACGGCCGGCTGCTCGTCTCCGACAGCACGCGCCACCAGCTCGTGGAGTTCGCCCCGGACGGCGAGCGCGTACTGCGCCGGATCGGCGGGAACGGCGAGTTCAACGAGCCGCAGGGGCTCGCGCTGCTGCCCGACGGACGCGTCGCCGTCGCCGACACCGTGCACCACCGCATCCGGGCGTACGACCCGGCCACCGGCGCGATCGAGACGCTGGCCGGCACCGGCCGCCAGTGGTGGCAGGGCTCGCCCACCGAGGGCCCGGCGCTCGCGGTGGACCTCTCCTCGCCGTGGGACGTGGCCTGGTGGGACGGGAAGCTGTGGATCGCGATGGCCGGGGTCCACCAGCTGTGGACGTACGACCCGGCCAACGGCACCGTGCGCAAGGCCGCCGGTACCACCAACGAGGGCCTGGTGGACGGCCCCGCCGACGAGGCGTGGTTCGCCCAGCCCTCCGGCCTCGCCGCCGCCGACGACCGACTCTGGATCGCGGACTCCGAGACGTCCGCGCTGCGCTGGATCGACCGCGACGGCGTCGTGCGCACCGCCGTCGGCACCGGCCTCTTCGACTTCGGCCACCGCGACGGGGCCGCCGGGCAGGCGCTGTTGCAGCACCCGCTGGGCGTGACCGTGCTCCCGGACGGCTCGGTCGCCGTCAGCGACACGTACAACCACGCCCTGCGCCGCTACGACCCGGCGAGCGGCGAGGTCACCACGCTCGCCACGGACCTGCGGGAGCCGTCGGACGCGGTGGTGGTCGACGGGGATGTCGTGGTCGTGGAATCGGCCCGCCACCGGCTGACCCGGCTGCGCCTGCCGGAGGAGGCGGTGCGCGTCGAGGCGGTCGCCCACCGCACGCAGCGCGCGGCCACCGACGTCGCCGGCGGCGCGCTGCGGCTGGACGTGGTCTTCGAGCCCCCGGCGGGCCAGAAGCTGGACGAGCGCTACGGCCCCTCGACCCGGCTGCTGGTCTCCGCGACGCCCCCGGAGCTGCTGCGCTCCGGCGCGGGCACGGACTCGGCGCTCTCGCGCGAGCTGGAGATCGACCCGGCGGTGGGCGGGGGCGTGCTGCACGTCTCGGCGATGGCGGCGTCCTGCGACGACGACCCGGAGAACCCGTACCCCGCGTGCCACGTCCACCAGCAGGACTGGGGCGTGCCGGTGCGGGTGACGGCGGACGGGGCGGAGCGGCTGCCGCTGGTGCTGGCGGGGTTGGCGTAACCGAAACCGCCCCGGGGCATGCGCGAGGGCCGTGGTGTGCGGAACACCACGGCCCTCGGTCGTTCTTGAGGCGGACTGCCCTTCAGGGCGTCACTTCGCGATCGGGGAGATCGCGACGCAGCCCCCGGCCGAGGCGATGCCCGAACCGGACTTCTCCGCCAGCACCTTGCCCTTGTGGGTGATCTTGCAGGTCAGCTCGGTGCCGCCGGCGTCCAGCGCGGTCGGCAGCACCGACGCCGGCATGACGCCGCGCAGCTTCACCGTCTTGGTCCACGGCAGGGTCGGCTTCTCGACGGTCTCCATCTTCGGCTCCAGGGCGGTGCCGCCGCCGGCCGAGTAGACGATGGAGTCGACGTTCTTGCCGGTGACCTCCAAGGTCACCTCGTACTCCTCGTTCACCGCCTTGTCGACCTGGTCGACGGCCTTGTCCTTGACGGCCTCTTCGGCCTCGGAACAGGCCGTCAGACCGAAGACGAGGCCCGCGGTGACGGTCGCGGCAACAGCGGCCTTGCGGATGGAACGGTGCATGAGGAGCCCCCCGGTGTTGATCGATTGCACCGGCACATAACCGTAAAGACGAGGTAAAAGTCAAACGGCTGTCTGGGCCCTACACCTACTCCGCGCAGCTGCTTCGTGCCGCTACTCCGCTACTCCGCGAGGAACGCCGTGAGCGCGTTGGCCAGCAGGTACGGGTCGTCCGCGCCGCACAGTTCGCGCGCGCTGTGCATCGACAGGATGGCCACGCCGATGTCGACGGTCCGGATGCCGTGCCGGGCCGCGGTGATCGGGCCGATGGTCGTGCCGCACGGCATCGCGTTGTTCGACACGAACGTCTGCCACGGCACCCCGGCGCGCTCGCACGCCGCCGCGAACACCGCCCGGCCGCTGCCGTCCGTGGCGTACCGCTGGTTCACGTTGACCTTGAGGATCGGCCCGCCGTTGGCGCGCGGGTGGTGCGTCGGATCGTGGCGCTCGGGGTAGTTGGGGTGCACCGCGTGCCCGGTGTCGGAGGACAGGCAGACGGTGCCGGCGAAGGCGCGCGCCCGGTCCTCGTACGTACCGCCCCGGGCGTACACGGAGCGTTCCAGCACGGATCCGAGCAGCGGGCCCTCGGCGCCGGTGTCGGACTGGGAGCCGTTCTCCTCGTGGTCGAAGGCGGCGAGCACGGGGATGCACGACGGCTCGGCGCCGCCGCTCGCGACCGCGGCGAGCGCGGCGGTGCCGGCGTGCACCGACAGCAGGTTGTCCATCCGCGGCCCGGCCAACAGCTCCCGGTCCCGACCGAGGTACGACGGCGCCTCGACCGGGTGCACCATCAGGTCCCACCCGCTGACCTCGCCGGCCCGCAGACCGGCCTCCTCGGCGAGGAAGTCGATCAGGTCGCCCTCGTTGACGCGGTCGCCGAGGCCCCAGATCGGCTGCATGTGCCGCTGCTTGTCGAGCTTCAGCCCCTCGGTGTTCACCGAGCGGTCCAGGTGCACCGCGAGCTGCGGCACCCGCAGCAGCGCCCGGTCGACGTTGACCAGCCGCTCGGAGCCGTCCTTGAGGCTCAGCCGCCCGGCGAGCCCGAGGTCCCGGTCGAGCCAGGTGTTCAGCAGCGTCCCGCCGTAGATCTCCACGGCGACCTGCCGCCACCCCGCGTTCCCGGCGTCCGGCCGCGGCTTCACGCGCAGGTTCGGCGAGTCGGTGTGCGCACCGACGATCCGGAACGGGGTGTGTGCCGCGGCGCCCTCCGGCACGTACCACGCGATGACCGCCCCGCCGCGGACGACGTACCGCCCCCCGGCGGTCCCGTCCCACGCGTCGGTCTCCTGCACCTGCCGGAACCCGGCCTTCTCCAACCGCGCCCCCGCGTTCGCCACGGCGTGGTACGGCGACGGCGACGCGGCCAGGAAGGACATCAGTTCATCGGTGTGGCCGCGGTCGAACGGGCCGGGCGCTCTGCTGCTCATGGCCCCACTGTAACGAGCAGGTGTTCTCTTCCCGGCGGAGCTGCGGGGCGGGGCTACAGCGCGGCTACAGTCGGTCGAGCTCGGTGAGGTCGATGTCGATGTCGAAGGGCTCGGCGAGCTTCAGCCGGTCGCGGAAGACGCCGGTGGAGACGTAGGCGCCGCTGTCCTCGTCCCGAGCGAAGGTGTGCACCACGGGCTGCTCGCTCCGCGGCTCCATCTCCACGAGCCAGAAGTGCGGGATGCCGGCCGCGGCGTACTTGCGGGGCTTGGTGTCGCGGTCGCGGCTCTCGGAGTCCGGGGAGACGACCTCGACGGCGAGGACGACGTCGGCGGCCTCGTAGCGGGTCTGGTCCTGATCGCCGTCGCTCTCCGCCGTCACCACGACGAGGTCCGGCTCCGGGACGTTCTTGCGGCCGAGCACCACGGCCATCTCCCGGCGCACCCGCAAGTGCTGGGGTACGCGCTGCCGCAGCCCCACTTCGAAGAGGAACATCGCCAGCGAGTGGAACTTGCGCTGCGGACTCACGAAGACCAGGCTCCCGTCGATCATTTCGGTGTGCGGCGGGAGGTCGAGCGCGAAGTAGTCGTCCATGGTGTAGCCGTCCTGAGGCGGCATGGGCCACGCGGAACCGTCCGGCTGCCGGTGCTTCGAGTAGTCCGTCGCCTTGGCGGTCATGGTTCCTCCCATGAACGGGATTCTGGGGCCCTGAACCAGCCTACCCAGCTGATACGACGAGAGCCTCACTCGCATGAGTGGATCTCACGTTCGATGTTGACGCATGTCGGCGAATCCGCTGGTCCATGCCTTGGAGCTCAGCTCTTCGGCCCGGCGTAGCTCAGGGCGCCTTCCTGGAGGCGGGCCGTCGGGGTGGTGCCCTTCTGGGTTTGGCGGGAGCGGTCGGAGAAGAGGGTGGTGAGGGCGGCGACCTCGGCGTCCGTGTAGGTCTTGGCGGTGGTGCCGAGGCCGAAGGTCCGGATCGTCAGGACGGTCGTGCCGACCGCGTTCACGGACAGGACGCTCGGGGCGCGGAGCTTGCCGGTGCCGCGGACGGCGTCGGTCTGCTCGCCATCGCGCGGGGGCAGCGCGATCTTCTGCTGGCCGTCGGGCAGCAGTTCCGCCTGCGTCCGGTCCGTCAGCAGGGCCGGGTGCGCCGCCGTCGCCGCCTGTGCGGACTCGTAGGTGTGGACGGTGAACTCGACGGTGCCCGCGTCGGGGCGGTTGAACTGCGCCGTGCTCGTGTGCAGCGCGCCCTTGCACCAGCCGGTGGCCTTCCCGCGGCAGCTCGGCTCGGCGCTGGAGCGCGGCTCCTGTTGCAGGTCGTACGGCGTGGGCGGGCCGCTGAGCCGCCAGCCGGGCAGGTCGTTCGCGGCCGGGAGTACGGAGACGACGCGGGCCGCGTCGATCCGGGCCGCGACGGGCGGGCCGGACTCCTGCTTGCTGCCCGTGCCCGTGCCCGTGCCCGTGCTCTTGCCGTTGCTGTCGCTGCTCTTGCTGCTGCTCTTGCTGCTGTCGGAGTCGGACGACGAGCAGCCGGTCAGCAGCAGCGCCGCCGCGAGCCCCGCGGCGGTGGTGACGGTCGTGAAACGCGTATTCCCCGTGAACTTCATGTTCCCCCCATGTCGTTGGCCGCGATCATACGTACGGCCCGCCCCGCCGAGGAATCCCCGGCAGGACGGGCCGTGCGCGCGCCTTCGGCTACGACGAGGTCAGAACGCCGCCTCGTCCAGGTCCATCAGCGAGCCGTCCACCGACTCCGCCAGGGTCCGCTCGACCGAGACGCCCGGCAGCACGTTCGCCGCGAAGAACTTCGCCGCGGCGATCTTGCCCTGGTAGAACGGCACGTCCTTCGCGGACGCCGTCTGGAGCTTCTCCTGCGCCACGGCCGCGCCGCGCAGCAGCAGGTAGCCGACGACCACGTCACCGGAGGCGTACAGCAGCCGGGTGGTGTTGAGCCCGACCTTGTAGATGTTCTTCACGTCCTCGCCGGTGGCGATGAGGTCGTTCGTCATCGTGCCGACGATCGCCTCCAGGTCCACCGCCGCCTTCGCGAGCGCGTCGCGCGCCCCGGCCAGCTCCTCGCCGCCGCTGCCGAGCGCGAGGAACTTCTTGATCTCCTCCGCCAGGGTGTTCAGCGCCCGGCCCTGGTCGCGGACGATCTTCCGGAAGAAGTAGTCCTGGCCCTGGATCGCGGTGGTGCCCTCGTAGAGCGTGTCGATCTTCGCGTCCCGGATGTACTGCTCGACCGGGTACTCCTGGAGGTAGCCGGAGCCGCCGAAGATCTGGAGCGCCTGGGCGAGCTGCTCGTACGACTTCTCCGAGCCGTAGCCCTTCACGATCGGCAGCAGCAGGTCGTTCAGCGCGACCAGACCGGCCGCGTCCTCGCCCGCCGCCTCCTTGACCGCGATGTCGTCCTGCACGGACGCCGTGTAGAGGACGAGCGCGCGCATGCCCTCGGCGTACGCCTTCTGCGTCATCAGCGAGCGGCGGACGTCGGGGTGGTGGGTGATGGTGACCTTGGGCGCGGACTTGTCGGTGAAGTTCACCAGGTCCTGGCCCTGGACGCGCTCCTTCGCGTACTCCAGCGCGTTCAGGTAGCCGGAGGACAGGGTGGCGATCGCCTTCGTGCCGACCATCATCCGGGCGAACTCGATGATCATGAACATCTGACGGATGCCGTCGTGCTTGTCGCCGATCAGCCAGCCCTTGGCGGGGTGGCGGTCGCCGAAGGTCATCTCGCAGGTGTTGGACGCCTTCAGGCCCATCTTGTGCTCGACGTTCGTGGCGTACGCGCCGTTGCGCTCGCCCAGCTCGCCGGTCTCCCAGTCGAACTCGTACTTCGGCACGAGGAAGAGGGACAGGCCCTTGGTGCCGGGGCCGGCGCCCTCGGGGCGGGCCAGCACGTAGTGGAGGATGTTCTCCGCCATGTCGTGCTCGCCGGAGGTGATGAAGCGCTTCACGCCCTCGATGTGCCAGGAGCCGTCCTCCTGCGGCACGGCCTTCGCCCGGCCGGCGCCCACGTCCGAGCCGGCGTCCGGCTCGGTGAGGACCATCGTGGAGCCCCACTCCTTCTCGACGGCGATCGCGGCGACCTTCTTCTGCGCCTCGTTGCCCTCGGCGTGGAGGATGCCGGCGAAGGCGGGGCCGGAGGAGTACATCCAGATGGCCGGGTTGGCGCCGAGCAGCAGCTCCGCGTACGACCAGATCAGGGAGCGGGGCGCGGTGGTGCCGCCGATCTCCTCCGGCAGGCCGAGCCGCCAGTACTCCGAGTCCATGAAGGCGCGGTAGCTCTTCTTGAAGGTCTCGGGGACCGGGGCGGTGTTCGTCTCGGGGTCGAAGACCGGGGGATTGCGGTCGGCGTCGACGAAGGACTCCGCGAGGTCGTTCTCCGCGAGCCGGGAGATCTCCTCCAGGATGCTCTTGGCGGTGTCCGGGTCCATCTCGGCGAACGGACCCGTGCCGTACAGCTTGTCGCGGCCGAGGACCTCGAAGAGGTTGAACTCGATGTCGCGGAGATTCGACTTGTAGTGGCCCATGGCGACGGCTCCGTTGTAGATCGACTCGATCGACTACCAGTACTGGTGAGTAGTTACGATGATGCTACCCACCGGTAATAAAGCGCAACCCCGTTTGGGTCATCTGTGACTCGTTACTCTTGCGGGCATGTACGGCTATGACCAGAGTCAGGGCGCTCAGCAGCAGTACGCGTCCCAACAGCCCTACGGCGGACAGCAGCACGGGCAGCAACACGCACAGCAGCAACAGCAGCACGCGCAGCAGCCCGGCCAGCCGCTGTACCCGGAGCCGTCGCCGCCGTCCCTCGCCGACGCCGTACGGGCCTTCACCACGGGCTCCCTCTCCGCCGAGGACTTCCAGCAGATCTTCGCCACCTCCAAGGTCTACTGTCCGCGCGGCGACAACCCCGGCTTCCTGGCGCTGCACAACACCCAGCAGCCGGTGATCCCGATGTTCACCTCGCTGAAGGAGTTGCGCCGGTACGCGGGCAAGGAGTCGAAGTACTTCGTGATCACCGGCGCCGAGGTGATCGACCTGCTGCCGACGGGGTACGGCTTCGTCCTCGACATGGAGGGCGACCACCGGATGGTCTTCGACGCGAAGGCGGTCGAGCAGATGGTCGACTTCGCGATGCGCCGCATGTACGGCTGAGTCCCGCGCGGCTGGGATCGCGCTCTTCGGGCCCGGGAGGAATGCCTCCCGGGCCTTCCTTGTTGTCGCTGGCAGAAAGTTCAGTCTTCAACTAAACTGGCTGCAACCAGTCGCACAAGGAGGTAGGCCCCATGCCCGCAGTGACTGTCGAGAACCCGCTGACCTTGCCGCGCGTCGCCGCGCACGCCGAGGCCGTGGCGCGTCCCGTGCTCGCCGTGACCACCGCGCCCAGCGGCTTCGAGGGCGAGGGCTTCCCGGTGCGGCGCGCGTTCGCCGGCATCAACTACCGGTACCTCGACCCGTTCATCATGATGGACCAGATGGGCGAGGTGGAGTACGCGCCGGGTGAGCCCAAGGGCACGCCGTGGCACCCGCACCGCGGCTTCGAGACCGTGACGTACCTGATTGACGGAACGTTCGTCCACCAGGACAGCAACGGTGGCGGCGGCACCATCCAGAACGGCGACACCCAGTGGATGACCGCCGGCTCAGGACTGCTGCACATCGAGGCCCCGCCGGAGGACCTGGTCGTGTCCGGCGGCCTCTTCCACGGCCTCCAGCTGTGGGTGAACCTGCCCGCGGCCGACAAGATGATGGACCCGCGCTACCAGGACATCCGCGGCGGCCAGGTCCAGCTCCTGACCTCGCCCGACGGCGGTGCGCTGCTGCGCGTCATCGCCGGCGAGCTGGACGGCCACGAGGGGCCGGGCATCACGCACACCCCGATCGTCATGGTCCACGCGACCCTGCGGCCCGGCGCCGAGATCACCCTTCCCTGGCGGGAGGACTTCAACGGCCTGGCGTACGTGCTGGCCGGCCGCGGCTCCGTGGGCGCCGACCGGCGCCCGGTCCACATGGGCCAGACCGCGGTCTTCGGCGACGGCGGCTCGCTGACGGTCCGCGCGGACGAGTCCCAGGACTCGCACACCCCGGACCTGGAGGTCGTCCTGCTGGGCGGCCGGCCGATCAGGGAGCCGATGGCGCACTACGGGCCGTTCGTGATGAACACGCAGGAGGAGCTGCGGCAGGCGTTCGACGACTTCCAGAAGGGCCGCCTCGGCACTGTCCCGGCGGTCCACGGAATGTGACCTTCGCCTCCAGGGCTCCGCTCACGCGACCCGCGGTTTCGCCGTGCGGCGGGCTGCGCGGCGTCTGCGGGTCGCGGCGTCGACGCGGAGCGCCGTTGCTCTGACGGTCGGTTTGGCGACCGCGGCCCGGTGGGGGCTTGTCGCGCAGTTCCTCCCCCTACGCCCAAAGGGCGTGGGGGGACCCCCAGCGCCACCTGTTTCGCTCACCTTGTCGTTCACCTGCGGGATAGGGGGGCGAGGGACCCCCAGCGCCACCTGTTTCGCTCACCTTGTCGTTCACCTGCGGGATAGGGGGGCGAGGGACCCCCAGCGCCCCTGTTTCGCTGCCCCCGTCACTTTTCTGCGGACCAGGGGCCCAGGTTCTTAGGGGCGCGGGGAACTGCGCGACAAGCCCACCACCGGGCCGCAGGCGCAAGCTGACCGTCAGGGCAACGGCGCTTGCGCGGCACCGCGACCCGCAGGTGTCACGAACAGCTCGCCGCACGGCGAAGCGCGCCGGGGCCCGCAGGCTCCATCGTGAAGCTCGCCGCATGGTGAAGGGTCACTCGGACGGACCTTCCGGGGGGCCGTCGCCCCGGTGGGGTGATCGGGTGGCAGGGTGCACACCCTTCTGCCCGAACCGGTGCGGCGGCTCGCCGCGTGGTGCGTCGTCCTGTTGCTCATCGCGGGCGTCGGCGGGGTCGCGATCTGGCTGATCATCACGTTCCGCACCGCCGTCACGCCCTTCCTGCTCGCCATCCTCGGCACCGCGCTGCTCGGGCCGCTGTACCGGCGCCTGGTCGCGATGAAGGTGCACCCCTCGCTCGCCGCCGGCCTGACCTGCGCCGCCGTGGTCGCGGTCGTCGGAGGCGCGCTGTACGTGATCGTCGCCGCGCTCGTCGACAACGGCGCCCAGATCCTCGACTCCCTCCGCAACGCGGCGAAGGGCATCACCGACCACTTCGGCGCGGCCGGCACCTCGCTCAACGACGTCGCGCGCAACGCCAAGGACCTGCTCGCGAAGTTCGGCGGCACCGCGGCGTCCGGGGTGATCAGCGGGCTGAGCGTGGTGGGCCAGGCCATCGCCACCGCCGTGCTCGCACTGCTGTTGATCTTCTTCTTCCTGCGGGACTCCCACAAGGCGGCCGGCCTCGCCCGCTCCGTCGTGCCCGGCAAGGGCGGCGAGATGGTGGAGGCCATGGGTCGCCGCGCCTTCGAAGCCGTCGAGGGCTTCATGCGCGGCACCACCTTCATCGCCCTGATCGACGCCCTGTGCATCACCGTCGGCCTGCTGATCCTGCGGGTGCCGGGCGCGGTCGGCCTGGGCGCGCTGGTCTTCGTCGGCGCGTACATCCCCTACCTCGGCGCCTTCCTCTCGGGCGCGGTGGCCGTCCTGGTCGCGCTCGCCGACCGTGGCTGGGTGATCGCGCTGTGGGCGCTGGGCGTGGTGCTCGCCGTGCAGGTGCTGGAGGGGCACGTGCTCCAGCCGATGATCCAGAGCCGTACGGTCCAGATGCACCCCGCCGTGGTGATGCTGGCGATCACCGCGGGCGCGGGGGTGGCGGGGATCCTCGGAATGCTGCTGGCGGTGCCGGTGACGGCGGCGGCGTTCGGGATCGTCGGCGAGCTGCGCGCCCGCTACGGTCGGGCGGACGAGCCCGCGTCGAACGCCCCCGGCACCCCCGGCGCCCCGGACACGTCTTAGCCGTCGAAGCGGCGGCGGGCCTCGTCGATGTCGCCGAGGTACTGGTGCGTCCAGGCGCACATGCCGTCGACCGTGGCGTGCAGCGCCCGGCCCGGCTCGGTGAGGGCGTACTCGACGCGCGGCGGGACGGTGGGGTGCACGGTCCGTTCGACCAGGCCGTACCGCTCCATCATGCGCAGGTTCTGGGTGAGCATCTTGTGGCTGATGCCCTCGACCTCGTCCCGCAGTTCGCTGAAGCGCCGGGTGCCGCCGCTGAGCGCCTCGATGATCAGGAACGCCCACTTGTTGGCGATGTCGGCGAAGATCTCCCGCGCGAGCGAGTCCGCGCGCCGCAGGTCCGCGTCTTCGGGCGAGCCCGTGTACTGCTTGGTCACCATCAGGTTCCTCGGTTGCCGAAAAGTGCGTTCTTCCGCTGGTGCATTCACTCTCCTACGGTTCCTGAGTAACCACAAGAGACCAAGGTGAGGGAGCGGAACCATGACCACCACGGACATCTACAGCCACGGCGTGCCGGCGGAGGACGACTTCGGATACGTGCAGGCGATCAGGTCCGGCGAGCTGATCCACGTCTCCGGCCAGCTCGCGCTCGACGAGGCGGGCGCGTTCCGGCACCCGGACGACTTCGACGCCCAACTGAAGCTGACGTACGCCAACTTCGACCGGATCCTGGACCACTACGGAGCCACCCGCAACCAGATCGTCTCGCAGGTGCTGTACGTGGTGGGCCTCCAGCGGTACGCGCAGTCGGTGGCGCAGGGGAACCGGGCGTACTTCGGCGACCACCGTCCGGTCAGCACGGCGGTCGGCATCACGGAGCTGACGTTCCCCGGCCAGGTCGTCGAAATCAGCGCGATCGTCGACACGACGCTCCCCCGCTAGCGCCCTGCGGGCCACGGTGCCGTGCGGGGTGCGGGTTGCCGGGCGCTCGGACATGCCCGCCGTTGCCCTACGGGCCCCTTGGTCTCTGCGACCCGGTGGGTGGTTCTCGCGCAGTTCCGCCCCCTGTGCCCTGCGGGCACGGAGGGACCCCCAGCGCCCCTGACCCACCCGCCGTTGCCCTACGGGCCCGTTGGTCTCTGCGGCCCGGTGGGTGGTTCTCGCGCAGTTCCCCGCGCCCCTGTTTCGCTGCCCCCGTCACTTGTCTGCAAGTCGGGGCACGAGGTTTTAGGGGCGCGGGGAACTGCGCGACAAGCCACAGATCAGCCGCAGAGACCAACGGGCCCGCAGGGTAACGGCGGGCATGTCCAAGCCACCCCGCACCCCGCACCGCATCCGCACCCCGCACCGCATCCGCAGCCCGCACCGCGCAAGCGGAAAGGCCCCGCACCGGGTCGGGCGCCGTTGGCGCGTGGCGGTGCGGGGCCTTGTCGTAGTGAAGACCGGGAGGTTACTCCGAGGGCTTCGACACAGGCTTGCGCAGCTGGAGGTTCAGCTCCCGCAGTCGCGTCTCGTCCAGCTCCGTCGGCGCGCCCATCATCAGGTCCTGCGCGTTGCCGTTCAGCGGGAAGGCGATCGTCTCGCGGATGTTCGGCTCGTCCGCGAGCAGCATCACGATGCGGTCGATGCCGGGCGCGATCCCGCCGTGCGGCGGCGCACCGAAGCGGAACGCGCGCAGCATGCCGCCGAACGCCTCCTCCGTGGTCTCCCGCGCGTAGCCCGCGATCTCGAACGCCTTCAGCATGATCTCGGGCTCGTGGTTCCGGATCGCGCCGGAGGACAGCTCGATCCCGTTGCAGACGATGTCGTACTGCCACGCCAGGATGTCCAGCGGGTCCTTCTCCTCCAGGTCCTTCATGCCGCCCTGGGGCATCGAGAAGGGGTTGTGCGAGAAGTCGATCTTCCCGGTGTCCTCGTCCTTCTCGTACATCGGGAAGTCGACGATCCAGCAGAACCGGAAGACGCCCTCCTCGAAGTGGCCGGCGCGCTTCGCCGCCTCGACGCGGACCGCGCCCATGATCTTGGAGACCTCGTCGAACTCGCCCGCGCCGAAGAACACGGCATGGCCGGCCGCGAGCCCGAGGCGCTCGGTGAGGACCTTGACGTTCTCCTCGGTGAGGAACTTGGCGATCGGGCCGGTGAGCGACCCGTCCTCGGCGACCCGCACCCACGCCAGGCCCTTCGCGCCCTGCTCGATCGCGTACTCGCCGAGCTGGTCGAAGAACTTCCGCGGCTGCGCGGCGACGTCCGGCACCGGCAGCGCGCGCACGTGCTTGCCCGCGAACGCCTTGAACTCCGAGCCCTCGAAGACGTCGGTGATGTCCACCAGTTCGAGCTGGGCGCGCAGGTCCGGCTTGTCGCTGCCGTACTTCAGCATCGACTCGCGGAACGGGATCCGCGGGAACGGGGACGTGACGTGCCGGCCGCCGCCGAACTCCTCGAACAGCTCCGTCATCAGCTTCTCGACCGGCCGGAAGACGTCCTCCTGCTCGACGAAGCTCATCTCCAGGTCCAGCTGGTAGAACTCGCCGGGGGAGCGGTCGGCGCGGGCGTCCTCGTCGCGGAAGCAGGGCGCGATCTGGAAGTAGCGGTCGAAGCCGGAGACCATCAGCAGCTGCTTGAACTGCTGCGGGGCCTGCGGCAGCGCGTAGAACTTGCCCGGGTTCAGCCGGGAGGGGACGACGAAGTCCCGCGCGCCCTCGGGGGAGGTCGCGGCCAGGATCGGGGTCGCCATCTCGTTGAAGCCGAGCGCGGTCATCTTGTGCCGGATCGCGGAGATCACCGCGGACCGCAGCATGATGTTGCGGTGCATGCGCTCGCGGCGCAGGTCGAGGAAGCGGTACTCCAGGCGGCGCTCCTCGTTCACGCCGTCGTCGGCGTTGATCGTGAAGGGGAGCTGCTGGGCGGCGCCGAGCACCTCGACCTCGGCGACCTCGACCTCGACCTCACCGGTGGGCAGCTCCGGGTTCACGTTGTCCGCGCCCCGGCTGACGACCTTGCCGTCGATCCGTACGACGGTCTCCTTGGTGAGGTGGCTCAGCGCCTCGTTCGCGGCGGTGCCGGGACGGGCCACGAGCTGCGTGATGCCGTGGTGGTCGCGCAGATCGATGAAGAGGATGCCGCCCAGGTCTCGGCGATTGTGCAGCCAGCCGCTCAGCCGGACGTCCGTGGAGACGTCAGAGGCGCGGAGCTCGCCGCAGGTGTGGGACCTGTACCGATGCATCGTCGTTCATCCAGTCTTGGGGGTCGGGGGTGCCGTCAGGGGCCGGGTGTGCCCCGGTCGGCGGGGTGCCCCGGGCAGTACGGGGCCCTAAAAGGTTACCGCCCGCCCCTCCCGTACCTCATTGGCTTATACATGCCACGGCGCCCGGGGCGGTGCGTTTCACCGGCCCCGGAAGCCGCCCCCGCTGGGAAACCGCCCCCGTCGGTCATCACCCACCGGATCGGAATAAAGTGAGGCAATGCGCACCGAGGACGTCCTGGCCGCCGTCGCGACCGGCCTGTGGCGGTGGGACAACGCAGCCGGGACGGTCACCCTCGACGCCGAGGCGGCCCGGCTGCTGGAGCTGCCCGCCGCGCCTCGGTCGTACCCGGAGACCACCGTCCGGGCCCGGATCCACCCCGTCGACTGGAACGAGATCAACGGCGTGGTCAACCTCGCCGTCGCCGAAGGCACCGTCGCCGAGGGCCGGCTGCGGGTGGTCGACGACGACGGCCGGGTGCTGCGCACCGTGCGCAGCCGCTCCAAGCCGGTCCCCCGGGACGGTTCGTACGAGCTGATCGGCCTGCTCCAGGAGGTCGCCGAGCCCGCGGAGGGCGCCGCGGCGAAGACGCCCGTCACCGGCGACTGGCGGCGCTCGCGCGAGGCGTTCCTGCTGGACGCCGGGCGGGCGCTGGCCGAGGCCCGCTCCACCGCGGAGGTGCTGCGGGTCGCCGCTTCGCTGTCGATGCCCGGCTTCTCGCCGGACGGGCTCGCGGTCTTCGGCGCCGCCGGCGACCGGCTGACGATCATCGGCCACCACGGGCACCAGAGCGCCGGCGGGGACCCCTTCAGCGACATGCGCTCGGACACGGACCACCCGGCGGCCGAGGTGGTCCGCTCCGGTCGCGCCGTCTATCTGCCGAGCCCCGACGAGTACGCCCGCCGCTACCCCACGAGCTGGCCGCTTGCGCAGCCGCTGGGCCGGCAGTCCTGGGCGTACCTGCCGCTGATCGTCGCCGGGCGGACGATGGGCGCGTGGCTGGCGGCCTTCCGCCACCAGGTCGTCTTCACCCCCGACGAACGCTCCGTGCTGACCACGGTCGCCCGGATGCTGGCGCAGGCGCTGGCGCGCGCCGGCGTGGCCGAGAGCGAGCGTGAGCTGTCGCTGGGCCTCCAGCGGTCGATGATGCCGGTGATCGGGCCGGCGATCCCCGGCATGGCGGTCGCCGGGCGCTACGTCCCCACCGGCGGCGGGCTCCAGGTCGGCGGCGACTGGTACGACATGATCCCGCTGCCGTCCGGCCGGATCGCGCTGGTCATCGGGGACGTCCAGGGCCACGACGTGCGGGCGGCCGGGCTGATGGGCCAGCTCCGGATCGCGCTGCGGGCGTACGCCTCCGAGGGGCACCGGCCGGACGCGGTGCTCTCCCGCGCCTCCCGCTTCCTGCACGGCGTCACCGACGCGTACGACTCCGCCGACGTCTCCGGCCTCTCCGGTCCGCGCTTCGCGACCTGTCTGTACCTGGAGGTCGACCCGGCGACCGGGCACATCGAGATGGCCCGGGCCGGGCACCCGGAGCCGGCGGTGCGGATGGCGGACGGGACGGTCATCGTCTGGCCCACGGAGGGCGGGCTGCCGCTCGGCATCGACCCGGACTCCGACTACCCGACGACCCGGCTGCGGCTGCAGCCCGGCGAGACGATGATGATCTGCACGGACGGGCTGCTGGAGACCGGCGGCCACGACCTGGACACCGGGTGGGTGCGGCTGCGGGAGGTCATGGAGCGGCACCCGGACACCGCGTCCCTGGAGGAGCTGGCCGACGCCCTCGTCCAGGCGGTGCACGGGCCCGTCTCGCACCACACCACCGGGCCGCTGGCCGACCGGCGCGAGGACGACGTGGCCCTGGTGCTGCTCTCCCGCGAGGGCGGGCCGGTGGTCGGGGCGCCGCGGCGGACCGCGATGACGATCGCGCAGGCGGAGCCGGAGCGGATCGCGGCGGCCCGGCAGACCGTGCGCGAGCTGCTGCACGACTGGGCGGACGCGGAGCAGGTCGACGCGGCGGTGCTGATGGTCTCCGAGATGGTCACCAACGTCCTGGTGCACACGGACGGCAACGCGCTGATGGTCGCCCACGTGACGCACCCCGACGGCGCGGGGGACCGCCTGCTGCGGGTCGAGGTCGCCGACGCCAGCGACGAACTGCCGCACAAGCGACGGCCGGGGGAGCTGGCGTCGTCGGGGCGCGGGCTGGTGCTGATGGAGATGTTGGCGGACGCGTGGGGGGTCGATCCGCGGGGCGAGGGCAAGTCGATCTGGTTTGAGCTGCACGAGTCGAAGCCCGACCCGGAGAAGGCGCTGTAACTCGTACGGCCCGTGTAACTCCTACAGCCTGTGTAACTCTTACAACCTTGTCCAGCCAGCCTGCCCGCTCCTAGCGTGCGGAGCCGTAAGCGCCCGCCCCCGCGGAAGGCCCGCTCCATGCGCGTCCGGCTCCTCCAGGCACTCTCCCTCTTCGCCACCGGCCTCCTCGCCGGCTCACTCGGCTACGGCGCGGCCAACCTGGTCCCGACCTTCGACGCGGTCCCGCTGGAGCTGCGACTCGACTTCCACACCGAGCTGATGGCGATGAACGGCGTCACCGTGCAGGGCGCCATGGCCGTCGCCACCCTCGGCTCGCTGGCCCTGGCCGCCGTCACGCACGCCCGCGCCCGGGCCCTGGCGGCTACCGCCGGCGCCCTGACCTTCGCGACGTTCCTCATCACCCGCTTCGGCAACGTCCCCATCAACGCCCGCATAAGGAAGTGGTCGACGAGCGCGCCCCCGCCCGATCATGCCGAGGTCCTGGACCGCTGGGAGCTGTTCAACCTCGCCCGTACGACGACGGCGGTCGCGGCCTTCGCGGTGCTGGTCCTCCTGGCGCTGGCAACGCCGCGGCGAACGGCCCTCGCTCGACGGCCCGAGGGCCTGAGGGCCTGATGTGACGTAAATGATGCCGTGCGATCGGTGTCCGTGAAGTACCTTTCGGACGCTGGGAGTTCGTCGAACTCGACGACGGGAACGTCCCCCAGCCACCGGCCCCGCACCTTCGGGGCCGACCAACGGAGAGTGATTCATGCTGCGAACCCCGCCCGGTCAGCCCGCCCAGGAGGCGCCCGCCCCGCTCAGACGCACCGCCGTCCGGCGCACCCTCGGTGCCCTCGTGGCCCTGGCCGCGTCCGTGGCCACCCTGGTCACCGCGGCCCCGCCGGCGACGGCGTCGTCCCACACCCACTCGGGCCGCTGCCCCGAAGGAAGCCTGTGCCTCTTCGACGGCGGGGCCTTCAAGGGCGAGTTGAAGATCCTCTCGACGAGCCACGCCGGCATGGGACGCTTCGACAACAAGACGTCGTCGTTGGAGAACAACGGCCCGTTGTGGGGCATGGCGTACACCGGGCCGGGCTACACGGGTGACGACACGCTCGTGATCAGTCCGGAGAACGGGACCGTCGACCTGAGCACCGGGTTCGCCGGCGGCGTGTTCAACAACTCCATCAGCTCGATCAAGCTCGCCACCACCCGCTACGAGCTGGAGAACGACGTCCCCTGGATGGACTGGTACCGAGGGCCGGAGGGCAAGCGGCCGGCGGGCCTCCCCCGGGCGAACCAGTTCGGGGACATGAACCACGACGGCCACCCCGACCTCCTGGAGCGCGCGGACGACGGCCGGCTGTGGTTCCTCTCGGGCACCGGCGCCCAGGGCAAGCTCGTCGGCACCGGCTGGAACGGCATGACGCAGCTGCTCCGGCACGGCGACTACACCGGGGACGGCAAGGAAGACCTGCTCGCCCGGGACAAGACCGGAGTGCTGTGGACCTACCCGGGCCGGGGTGACGGCACCCTCGGCACGAGGGTCCGCGTCGGCGGCGGTTGGAACGGCATGCGCGACCTCGCGGCGGCCGGCGACCTGACGGGCGACGGCAGGGCCGACCTCCTCGCCGTCGACACCGCGGGCACCCTGTGGACGTACCCCGGCAACGGCCAGGGCATCTTCGGCGTGCGCCAGAAGGTCGGCGGCGGCTGGAACGCCATGAACGAACTGGCCGCCCCCGGCGACATGAACGGCGACGGCAGGGCCGACCTGCTGGCCCGCGACGGCGCGCGCGCCCTGTGGCTCTACCCGGGCAACGGCAAGGGCACCTTCGGCGTGCGCAAGCAACTGCCCCTGTCCTGGCGCAACGACGGCCCGTTGGTCACCACCGGCGACGTGAACGGCGACGGACTGTCCGACCTGATCCGCCCGGCCGGCCAGCAGGTCTACGTCCACCACGGGGACGGAACGGGTTCCGTCGGCCGCGCCAACGCCGACATGTCCTGGGACGGCGCACCCAACGTCCGCATCTTCTGACGCACCCCACGCACGGAGAGGGGCGGGCCCGGAACCCCGGGCCCGCCCCTCGCGCGTGCGTACGCGTCGTCCTAACTACTGCTTCGCCGGCTCCTCAAGGCGCGGGAAGAGCACCGCGCCCTTCGTCACCGTCGCGCCCGCCGGCAGCCGGCCCCACTCGCCCGACTCCGCGACCCGCTGGTCCGCCAGCGCGCCCAGGCCCGCCTCGGCGCCCAGGGAGTCCCACAGCGCCTGCGAGGTGCGCGGCATGACCGGGTTCAGCAGGACGGCGACCGCGCGCAGCGACTCCGCCGCGGTGTACAGGATCGTCGCCAGCCGCGCCCGGCCCTCGTCGGAGGCGTCCTTCGCGACCTTCCACGGCTCCTGCTCGGTGAGGTACCCGTTGACCTGCTTGACGAAGTCGAAGATCGCCAGGATGCCGCCCTGGAAGTCCAGCTCGTCGCCGATCTTCCGGTCGGCCTCGGCGGCCGTCTTCGCCAGGGCCTCCTGGATGGTCCGCTCGGCCTCGCCCGCCGCCGTCGCCGCCGGCAGCCCGCCGTCGAAGTACTTGCCGACCATCGCGGCGACGCGCGACGCGAGGTTGCCGTAGTCGTTGGCCAGCTCGCTGGTGTAGCGGGCGGTGAAGTCCTCCCAGGAGAACGAGCCGTCCTGGCCGAAGGCGATCGCGCGCAGGAAGTACCAGCGGTAGGCGTCCACGCCGAAGTGCGAGGTCAGGTCCTGCGGCTTGATGCCGGTCAGGTTGGACTTCGACATCTTCTCGCCGCCGACCATCAGCCAGCCGTTGGCGGCGACCCGGCCGGGCACCGGCAGGTCGTTCGCCATCAGCATCGCCGGCCAGATGATCGCGTGGAAGCGCAGGATGTCCTTGCCCACCAGGTGCACGTTGGCCGGGAACGTCTCCGCGAACTTCGCGGGGTTCTCGTTGTAGCCGACGGCGGTCGCGTAGTTCAGGAGCGCGTCGATCCACACGTAGATCACGTGCTTCTCGTCCCACGGGATCTTGATGCCCCAGTCGAACGTGGAGCGCGAGATCGACAGGTCCTGAAGGCCCTGCTTGACGAAGTTCACGACCTCGTTGCGGGCGGACTCCGGCTGGATGAAGCCCGGGTTCGCCTCGTAGAACTCCAGCAGCTTGGGGCCGTACTCGCTGAGCTTGAAGAAGTAGTTCTCCTCCTTCAGCAGCTCCACGGGCTTCTTGTGGATGGGACAGAGCTTCTGCCCCGCGTACTCGCCCTCGCCGTCGATCAGGTCGCCGGGGAGCTTGTACTCCTCGCAGCCCACGCAGTACGGGCCCTCGTACCCGCCCTGGTAGATCTCGCCCTTGTCGTACAGGTCCTGCACGAACTCCTGCACGCGGTCCGTGTGCCGCTTCTCCGTGGTGCGGATGAAGTCGTCGTTCGCGATGTCCAGGTGCTCCCAGAGGGGCTTCCACGCCTCCTCGACGAGCTTGTCGCACCACTCCTGGGGGGTGACTCCGTTCGCCTCGGCAGTGCGCATGATCTTCTGACCGTGCTCGTCCGTGCCGGTGAGGTACCACACCTTCTCACCGCGCTGGCGATGCCAGCGGGTGAGCACGTCCCCTGCAACGGTCGTGTAGGCGTGGCCCAGGTGAGGAGCGTCGTTGACATAGTAGATGGGGGTCGAGACGTAGTACGCCTTCGCCCCCTGCTTCTCGGATCCAGTGGCCGCCATGTCGAAATCCTATCGGCCCGGGCGAGTCGCCCCGCCCTCAATTACGGGCGGTGCCCGCTCGCTGACCGGGGCGGCGACGGCGGGGGCGACGGCGGGGGCGACGGCGGCGCCGGCCGCTGCGAAACATCGGCGAAACACCTCGGCGCGTAGAAAGCACGCATCCTGGGGGGAGACATGCCGTAAACATGCCGCAATAGGGAACGGACGGGGACAGCACCATGCGGGTACTGGTCGCGGAGGACGAGCAGGTACTGGCCGAACTCGTCGCCACCGGGCTTCGACGGGCCGGATTCGCCGTCGACACCGTCTACAGCGGGGACGCCGCCCTCGCCTACCTCGGGCTCCACGACTACGACGTCGTCGTCCTCGACCGCGACCTGCCGCGGGTCCACGGCGACCAGGTCGCCCGCCACCTCGTCGCCTCCGCGTCCCGCACCCGGATCCTGATGCTGACCGCCTCCGCGTCCATGGAGGACCGGGTCGAAGGGCTCGACCTGGGCGCCGACGACTACCTGGGCAAGCCGTTCGAGTTCCCCGAGCTGGTGTCGCGGGTGCGGGCGCTGCGCCGGCGCAGCGCCCGCTTCGTACCGCCCGTGCTGGAACGGCACGGCATATGCCTGGACACCGTCCGCAGGACCGCGGAGCGCGACGGGCGGGAGCTGGACCTGTCGCCGAAGGAGTTCACGGTGCTCCAGATCCTGCTGGAGGCCGAGGGCGGGCTGGTCTCCGCGGAGGAGCTGTTGGAACGCGCGTGGGACGCGCACGCCGACCCCTTCACGGGCGCGGTCCGGGTCTGCATGAGCAAGCTGCGCTCGAAGCTCGGCGAGCCGGCGCTGATCCGTACGGTGCAGGGCTCGGGGTACGCGCTGTGAGGCCGCTCGGCGTCGGTCGGATCGTCCGTTTCTTCGGGGGCCTTTCGGCCCGGACCCGGATCGCCCTCGTCTTCGGCGCGGTCTTCCTGGTGCTGGGCGGGGCGCTGCTGACCGTCGTCAACCTGCTCTCCAGCGCCGGTACGGAGACGGAGGCGGCGGCGATCGCCCGCCGGGTGCGGCTGGTGCCGGCGCCGCTGGTGAGCCCCACGCAGGAGGCGTTCCGGTCCGGCGACGTCTACGGGGCGCCGGTCGTGGGGCCGATACCCGGCCTGCGCGGCTCGCAGTCGGAGCTGACCGCGTCGTACTGGATCGACGCCGACCGCTCCACCGCGTACCAGCTCACGGACAACGTCAGCGACGCCGCCTCGCAGCAGATGCTGTACTGGTCGGTCGCCGCGCTGCTGGTGACGGCGTTGTGCGCGGTCGCCGTGGGGTGGTGGACGGCGGGGCGCGTGCTGCGGCCCGTGCACGCGATGACGGCGCGGGCGCGCCGGCTCTCGGAACGCACGCTGCACGAGCGGATCGGCGACGCGAACGGGCCCGACGACGAGCTGAAGGAGCTCGGCGACACGCTGGACGCGCTGCTCGCACGGCTGGAAAAGGCGTTCGACGGCCAACGGCGGTTCATCGCGAACGCCTCGCACGAGCTGCGCACCCCGCTGGCCACGCAGCGCACCGCGATCCAGGTCGGGCTGGACCCGGCCGCCTCCGCGGACGAACTGGCGGCGACGAAGCAGGTGCTGCTGGAGAGTAACCGGCGCAGCGAGCGGCTGATCGAGGGGCTGCTGATGCTGGCGCGCGGCGAGCGTGGCCTGGAGGACTGCGAGGACGTCGACCTGGGCGCGATCGCGGAGGAGGAGGCGGCGCGCTACGACATCCGGGCCGTGCGGGCGGCGGCGGACCGGCCGCGGCTGTCCCTGCGGAAGGGCGGCGGCGGGGCGTCCGGACCGCGGGTCCGGGTGCGCGGTGACCGGCTGCTGCTGGCGCAGCTCGTGGACAACCTGGTCGCGAACGCCGTGGCGTACAACGTGCCGGGCGGGACGGTGTCGGTGGTGGTGTCCGGGGGCGTGCTGACCGTGGAGAACACCGGGCCGACGGTGCCGGAGGAGGACGTTCCGGCGCTCTTCGAGCCGTTCCGGCGGGGGGAGGGCCGCGATCGGATGGGGCCGGGCGCGGGGCTCGGGCTCTCCATCGTGCGTTCGATCGCGGAGGCGCACGGCGGGACGGTGACGGCGCGGCCGGGGCCGTCGGGCGGGCTGTCCGTCACCGTGCGGCTGCCGGAGGCCCGTACGGAGCGCGGCGCGGGGCGGACCGGGCGACCGGCCCGCCCCACGGGGCGCGTCAGGGGCGCCAGACCTTGAGCAGGCCGTCGAAGACCTCCGCGTCGGGGAGGTCCTTCGGGGCGGGGCCGGCGTGGAAGAAGCCGACGTTCGGCGGGTTCTCCGCGGTCAGCTTGCGGAGGTAGTCGAACGCCTTCGCTTCGTGCTCGCCGAAGGCCACGAACTGCCAGAACACCGGGCGGTCGGCGGCTGCGGAGAGCGCGGCGGTGGCGGCGGTGCGGGACTCGGGCGCGCCGTCCGTCTGGAAGACGACGAACGCGGGCGCGGCGGGGTCGTCGGACGCGGCGTGCAGCGCGAGCACCTTCTCGACGGCGAGGTGGTAGTTCGTCCGTCCCATCCGGCCGAGCGAGCCGTGCAGCTCGTCGACCTTGCCTTCGTACGCATCGGCGGTGAGCGTGCCGGTGCCGTCCACGTCCGTGGAGAAGAACACCACCGAGACCTCGGCCCGGCCGAACTGCGCGGCGAGCGCGAGCGATTGCTCACCGAGCCGCTGGGCGCTGCCGTCCTTGAAGTACCCGCGCATCGACCCGGACCGGTCCAGCACCAGGTACACGGCGGCGCGCGCACCGTGGAGCCCGGCGCGCGCGACGGCCGCGGCGGCGGCGGACGCGTGCACAGTGACGCCTACGGTGTCGCCTGCGGCGGGCGCCTTCGTGTCGGCGTCGGTGTCGGCGTTGTCCGTAGTGTCGTCCGCGGACTCCGCGGGTGCGGTTTCGTTCGGGGTGGTGGGTGCCTGTGCCGCCGCTTCTTCGGTAAGGGCATCGGCGGGCGTCTCCGCGAGCGTCTCCGAGAGTGCGGTCTCGGCCGGGGCTTCCGGCTTCGTGGCGCCCTCCGCGGTGGCGTCGCCGGTGGAAGGCGCGACAGCCTCTGCGGCGTCGACGGGCTCGTCGACGGGCTCCGGCTGGGCGGGGGCCGCGTCGGCGGTGACGTCCGCGGGCTCGGCGACCGGCTCCGTCTCGGCCGGGCCGGCACTCTTCGCGGAGTTCTCAGCGACCTCCGCGGCTGCGGCCTCGTCGGCGGCGTCGGAAACTTCCGGCTCGGTGCTCGCCGGAGCTGCCGCGGGTACGTCCTCAGGCGTCGCGGGCTCGGCGGGGGCGTCCTGCTGGGCCTCCTTGGCCTCCTCAGCCGTGGTGACGGCCGTGGTGACGGCCGCGGTGACGGCCGTGGTGACGGCCGCGGTGACGGCCGCGGTGACGGCCGTGGGGGCGTCGTCCTTCGCGTCGGCCTCCGCCTCCACCTCGGCGTCCTTGCTCGACGCCTCGGGCACGGCGTCTGCCGACTGCTCGGGCTCGTCGGTGACGGTGACGGTGACGGCGGCGGGGGCTTCCGCAGCCTCGGTGCTGCTGGCCTCTGCCGGTGCCTGCGGCTTCGCCGGCTCGAGCTCGTCGTCGCTCGCCTCGGCAGCGGCCTCCTTGACCTTGACCTCCTCGGCCGGTTCCGGCGCCGCTGACGCCGCCGTGGGCAGGTCCTTGTCGGCCTCGGCCTCGGCTTCAGCCTCGTCCTTGGTCTCGTCCTTGCTGGCGGGTGCCTTCGCGGCCTCCGCTTCCGCGGCTTCCGGGGCTTCAACGACCTCGGCGGCGGGGGTGTCGGGCTCCGCGGAGGCCGCGTCCGCCGACGCAGGCGTGGGCTCCGAACGGGTCTGGGCGGGGACCGACGCCGAGCGCGGACGGGGGTTGTCGAAGGCGGCCGACACCAGGTCCGCCGCGTGGCTCTCGGTGGCTTCCGCGGCGGACCCCGCCGCATTCGCCGATGTGCCGGAACCGGAACCGGAACCGGAACCGGAATCGGTACCGGTACCGGTACCGGTACCGGAACTGGAACCCGCACCCGAACCGGCATCGGAACCGGCGGCCTTCGCCGCCGGCTTCGCAGCCGCATCCGCGGACTCGCGCGTCTCCGCTGCCGAAGTGGCCGGATCCGTACGGTCGGACTGGGGCGGAACGGAGGCCGACGCCGACGCCGACCCGCTGGTCTCCGCGCGGTCGAGACCGAACACCTTGCGCAGCAAACTCCGAATGCCCATGAGTGAGCCCTTTCGCATGAGTTGAATGCGTTGTTTATCCGCGCTCGGGGCAGACTGTCCCAGTACTCCCCTGGCCAGGGCGGACACGTAAGGTTATCCGCCGCACGCCCGCCAGCCCGGCAGGGGCGACCGCTCGCCGCCGACCCGCCCGTCTCGCACCGCACGGACCACGGGTCTCACCCACCCTTCACGGCGCGGATCACGCCTCGGCTGGCCGGGACCGTACGCTCCACGCTCCGGATTCATCCACCGTTCACTCAACGTCCGCCACTTTGCACACGTTCCCCCCTAACGTCACGCCCGGAGAGATTCCGACACGCTGTCGGCGCGCTGCGCGCCGGAGGAGGACGAAGTGCGCAAGCTGCTGCCGTTGTTGAGCAAGCCGCACGCGGGTGGGCGTTCGGCGCTGACCTGCCGCTTTCGCTGTGGTGACGCCTGCTTCCAGGAAGTGCCGAACACCAGTGACAACGAGTACGCCGGCGACATCATCGCCGGTGCGCTCTCGCGCCGTTCGATGGTGCGGGCCGCCGCGGTCGTGACCGTCGCCACCGCGGCCGGTGCCGCGACCGTGGCGAACCCGGGCGGCGGCGCGCAGGCCACCGCCGCGCCGCTGGCCGGCCGGGGCCACGGGCAAGGCGGCGGCAGCGCCGACGGCGCCCGCGGTCTGCGCTTCTCGCCCGTCGCGCCCAACAAGGACGACAAGGTCACCGTTCCGGGCGGCTACACCCAGGGCATCGTGATCCGCTGGGGCGACCCGATCCTGCGGGGCGCGCCCAAGTTCGACCCGAACAAGCAGACGGCGAAGGCGCAGGCGGGTCAGTTCGGCTACAACAACGACTTCCTGTCGCTGCTGCCGCTGCAGGGCGAGCGCGGCCGGCAGGTGCTCGTGGCGAACCACGAGTACACCGACGAGGTGCTGATGTTCCGGGGGTACGACCCGGAGAACCCGACCCGCGAGCAGGTGGAGATCGCCTGGGCGGCGCACGGCCTGTCCGTCGTCGTGGTCGAGGAGGAGCGCAAGTCCGGCGGGCTGACCCCGGTGACCCGCCACCGCCTCAACCGCCGTCTGACCGCGACCAGCGAGTTCCGGGTCACCGGCCCGGCCGCGGGCAGCCCGCTGCTGCGGACCTCGGCGGACCGCACGGGCTCGCGCGTCCTCGGCACCCTCAACAACTGCGCCGGCGGCGAGACCCCTTGGGGCACCACGCTGCACGGCGAGGAGAACTTCAACCAGTACTTCGCCAACGGCTCCAGCGCCACTGACAAGCGGTACGGCATCGGCACGGGCGCCTCCGAGCGCAAGTGGGAGCGGTTCGACAAGCGCTTCGACGCCAAGCAGGAGCCGAACGAGTCCCACCGCTTCGGCTGGGTCGTCGAGCTCGACCCGTACGACCCCGACTTCACGCCGCGCAAGCGCACCGCGCTGGGCCGCTTCAAGCACGAGGCCGCGCAGCCGCGGATGACCGACGACGGTCGCCCGGTGGTCTACATGGGCGACGACGAGCGGTTCGACTACTTCTACAAGTTCGTCTCCTCGAAGCGGATGATGAAGGGCAACTCGCGGGCCGCGCGCGAGCACAACCGCACGCTGCTGGACGAGGGCACCCTGTACGTCGCGAAGCTCAGCGGCGACAGCCCGCAGAGCGAGGTCGACGGCTCGGGCAAGCTGCCGAACGACGGCGAGTTCGACGGCTCCGGCGTGTGGATCCCGCTCGCCACCGGCGACACGTCACACGTGCCGGGCATGACCGCGGACGAGGTGTACGTCTTCACCCGCCTCGCCGGCGACAAGGTCGGGGCGACGAAGATGGACCGCCCCGAGGACGTCGAGCCCTCGCCGCGCACGGGCCGGGTGTACGTGGCGCTGACGAACAACAGCGACCGCGGCAAGCCGGGCAAGCCCGGCGCGGACGAGGCCAACCCGCGCAACCTCAACAAGCACGGCCAGATCCTGGAGCTCGCCGAGAACTGGGACGACCCGACGGGCGACGGCTTCGCCTGGAGGCTGTTCCTCGTCGCGGGCGACCCGAAGGACCCGTCCACGTACTTCGCGGGCTTCCCCAAGGAGAAGGTCAGCCCGATCTCCTGCCCGGACAACGTCGCCTTCGACCCCCACGGCAACCTGTGGATCTCCACCGACGGCAACGCCCTCGGCACCCACGACGGGCTGTACGGCGTGGCCACCCACGGCGAGCGGCGCGGTGAGCTCAAGCAGTTCCTCACCGTGCCCAAGGGGGCCGAGACCTGCGGTCCGGTCATCCAGGAGCGTCGGGTGCTGGTCGCTGTCCAGCACCCGGGCGAGGTCGACGGCGCGTCCGTCGAGAACCCGGCGAGCGCCTGGCCCGACGGACCGGGCCGGCTGGTCCGCCCGTCGGTCGTGGCGGTCTGGCGCAAGGACGGACGCGACATCGGCGTCTGAGCCCCGCCGAAGCGCGCAGCGCCGAGCACCGGCCGCCGCGCACGGGCCCCCGCCCCCACCAGGGCGGGGGCCCGTCCCGTTCCTGCCGTCCCTGTCCGTCCATGCCCTTCCGTGTCCGTGTCCGGGCGGGCGACCCCGGTGAAAACCCCCGCCGCACGGGGCGCACCGGGTCGTACAGTCGAGGCATGGCTTCCCAGGAACCGTCCGCACCCCCGCCGCCGCCCGCCGGCGGGTCCGAGCGCATCGACGCCTGGATCTGGTCCGTACGCCTGACCAAGACCCGCTCCCAGGCGGCGGCTGCCTGCAAGGCGGGCCACGTCCGGGTCAACGGACAGCGGGTCAAGCCGGCGCACGCCCTGAAGGTCGGCGACGAGGTCCGGCTCTTCCACGCCGACCGGGAACGACTCGTCGTCGTCTCCAAGCTCATCCGCAAGCGGGTGGGCCCGCCGATCGCCGTCCAGTGCTACGTGGACAACAGCCCGCCGCCCCCGCCGAGGGAGTTCGTCGCACCGGTCGGCGTGCGGGACCGGGGCACCGGCGGCCCGAGCAAGCGCGACCGCCGCCAACTGGACCGCCTCCGCGGCATCGCCAAGCGCTAGGGCCCGCTCTAGACCCCAGGCCGTGTCCGCAAAGTTGCCGCTGTCTTGGCTGGCGCGCTGGCGCCGTGCGGCGTGCTGCGGTGTGGCGTCTGCGGCCAGTCTGTGGCTTGTCGCGCAGTTCCCCGCGCCCCTGATTCGCTGCCCCCGTCAGTCTTCTGCGGGCCGAGACAGGAGGTTTTAGGGGCGCGAGGAACTGCGCGACAAGCCACCACCGGCCGGTGGAGACCAACGCTCCCTCAGGGAAACGGCGGCTATGTCAAGAGACGCAGGAGCGCGCGCGGGACGACCCAGCGCAGGCTCCAGAGGGCGGCCTTCTTCGGGGCGGGCGGGTGGGTCAGCGGGCGTCGTGCAGTTCCAGCTTGGTCAGCAGCGCACGGTGGTCGGTGTCCGCCAGCTCCAGGAAGCGCGCCGAGCGGACCGAGAACTCCTCGCTGATGAGCACGTGGTCTATCTGGGTGCCCAGCGGTCGGCTCACCATCGTCGGCCAGGACGGGGTGCGGGCCGCACCCCCGAGGACCGCGGCGTCCCGCAGCTTGCCCGCGTCCAGCACGCGACGGAACGCGGCGTGGTCCTGCGAAGCGTTGAAGTCGCCCGCGATGATACCCGGAGCGTCCTTCACCGTCGCCGCGTACGTCCGTATCTGCCCCAGCTCGCGGCGCCAGTCGCCGAGGCCGCTCGGGATCGGCGGCATCGGGTGCGCCAGCTGGAGGTGCACCTCGCGGCCTGCTATCTCGGCAACCGAGTTGGGCTGTGCCAGCGTGGAGTCGATGCCGGGGGCGGTGCGCAGCGGGTACTTGCTCAGGATGGCCGAGCCGAAGGCGAGCTTGCCTTCGACGACATTCCGATGGGGGTAGTCGGCCAGCGGTATCTCCCGGGCCAGGCCCTGGGAGCACTCCTCCGCGCACTCCTGGACGAACACGAGGTCGGGCTGCTCGCGCTTGATGGCGGCGAGGAGGTCCTCCGTGGCGTTTCCGAACTCGACATTGGACGTGAGGACTTCGACGCCGGCTATGACCTTGCCGGAGGGCTTCTCGGTGAGCCCGGTGTCGTACGGCCGCACGAACCAGCCGGCGACCGCGAGCACCGCGGCGGCCCAGATCAT
Source organism: Streptomyces sp. NPDC047315 (assembly GCF_040643215.1). Taxonomy (NCBI): domain Bacteria; kingdom Bacillati; phylum Actinomycetota; class Actinomycetes; order Kitasatosporales; family Streptomycetaceae; genus Streptomyces; species Streptomyces sp. NPDC047315. The sequence continues at coordinate 111,601 of NZ_JBEYTZ010000024.1, forward strand.
GCCCGTACGCCAACGGGCGAGGAGCGCGAGCAGCAGGGCCGCGCCGGCGGGCACCAGGAGCCAGGGCAGGAAGGCCAACAGCTGGGGGACGGGCGTCGTCGCGTCGGTGTCGGCGACGCGACAGGCCACCACCGCCGTCGGCACGAGCAGCAGCAGGGCGGAGAACCAGGCGGCCACGCGACGGACGCCACCGCCCCGCGGGCGATCGGCGGGGGCGTCGACGTCCCGCTGCGCGGCGTCGTCCGCCGCCGTCGAGATGGCGCTGTCCACTCCGGCCTCCGGCTGTCTGCTGTGTGTGTCGGGGTCTCTACGGTCCTGGTCGTCCAGTCGCGGGCGTCCACGGCTCTCCGCTGAGTCTGTGCCGCTCTGTCCTCACCTGTGATGACTTCAGTTTCGGTGAGATCGTTCCCGCTGTCCCCGCCGTGGCGTCAACTCGCCGTATGCGGAACGCAGTCCTCAACTCCTGGGCACGCATCGACTCCCGGGCGGGCCCCCGGCTTCCTGCGCCGGCTGCGCCGGACCAGCGCCGCCACCAGCACGCCGGCCGTCATCAGGCACCACGCGGTGAGCCGCAGCGTCGCGGTCAGCGCGTCGAAGGCGGCGTCGGCCGCAGGGCGGTTCACCCGCAGCGGGAGGTCGTTCAGGGCGAGGAAGCGGGCCAGCGCCACGGCGAGCAGGAGGAGCAGACCGCCCGCGGCGAGCGACAGCGCGAGCTCGGGAAGCCGGTGACGGGCCACCAGCAGCACCGCGACCATCAGCAGCAACGTCAGCAGCGGCAGCCAGACGCCGGCGAGCTGGAGCGAGTCGAACACCTCGCGCGCCGAGCCGAGCGTGTCGTGGTCCAGCACGGTGATCGTGGCGTTCCCGATCGGGATCTCGTGCGCGTACGGCACCCCGTCCTTGCTGAGCTGCGCCTTCAGCTGCTCGATCACCGGCGCCAGGTCGACGCTGGCCGTCTCGCCCTCGTAGCTGGTCAGCGCCTTCTCGACAGCGGTGTGGGCCGCCTGGTTCACCGTGTTCCAGGCCGTCCGGTACGCGTCCGTGCCGGCGAAGGAGAGCACGGCGTCGTGCACCAGGCTCCGCACCTCGTCCGCGGCGTCGGACGTCGCGAACTCCTTCATCACCTCGGCGGTGACCCGGTCGGCGACCGCGTACTCCACGTCCCGGTCCGAGGCGAGCGGAGCCATGGCGGTGACGTATCCGTCGGTGTCGCCGATCTCCCGGTCGGCCCAGACGGCGAGTGCGCTCAGCGGGGTCAGGACGGCGACGAGGACGATCAGCACGGTCGAGAGGAAGCTCCGCACCCCTCCAGGGAAAGCGGGGCAGCCGCCGGGCGCGAGCGGTGCGCCGCCAGCCGGGCGCGCCCGCGCCCGCACGTACCAGCCGCCGATCCGCCCCGCCGACTTGCCGGGTGTCGGGCCCGGGTGTGCTCTGGGAGGAGGACGTGAGAACGCGCGGAGGCGGCGAGGGCGCAGCAAGCGGCGCGGCGCCCCGGCCTGCCTCGGCGGTACGGAAGGAGCTTCCGTCATGGCCACCCACGCGACGGCGCCGATGCGCCACCACGGAACCCTCCAGTGGGCCGTGCCCCTCGGCCTCGGCCTGCTCTTCGGCTTCTACTCGGGCTTCCTGCACCGCACCGGATCCCCGGTGACCTGGTGGGACGTCCTGTACGGGGTGGTCGCCGGGCTCGTGTTCACCGCGCTGGTCTTCGGTCTGGGACGGATCCAGGGCGGCCTCATCCAAGAGCTGCGCGCGACGGCGTACGGCGCGCTGGGCGGCGCCGCGGTGGGGTTCCTGCACAGCCTGACCGGTGACAGCGTCTTCAGCTCGTCGGTGCTCGGACTCATCGTCGGTGGGGCGATCGGAGCGGCGGCGTTCTACGTCTTCCACACCCACGAGCCCTGATGCAGCGCGGGGCCTGACACACCCGCGAGCCCCGACGGCGGCTTGAAAGCCGTGAATCTCGCACGGTCGCCAGATCCGATCTGGCGACCGCGCGAGAGTGTCTAGCGCCTCCTGGGTGAAGGGAGGCATGGACATGGACGTCGAGGGCACGACGCCGCTGCGGGTGGCCGTCGTCATCGGAAGCACGCGGGACGAGCGCGTCGGCGCGAAGGTAGGCGACTGGTTCACCGAGCGGGCTCGTGCGCGCACGGATCTGGAGCTGTCGGTCATCGACCTGATCGACTTCGACTTCCCGGCGCACTACCCCCAGCGCGCCAACGCCCCGATGCGAGCGTTCACCGACCGGATCGCCAGCGCCGAGGCGTTCGTGATCGTCACCCCGGAGTACAACCGCTCCTATCCCGCCTCGCTCAAGCAGGCCATCGACTACGCGTACGACGAGTGGCACGCCAAGCCTGTCGCTTTCGTAAGCTATGGGCACGGTTCGTGCGGGATACATGCGGTTGAGCACCTGCGCTCGGTCTTCACGGAGCTGCACACCGTGACCCTGCGCAACGGTGTGGCGCTCAACCTCCTCGACGAGCCCTGGGGCGACCGTGACAGTTCGGTCAGCCTGATGCTCGACCAGCTCGGCTGGTGGGGCGTCGCCCTTCGTGAGGCCCGGGCCCGCCGCCCGTACGTCTCGTAGCACCCCGCGGACGCGCCCTTGTGCCCACCGATGAGTTTCGGCGCTTGGCCGAGTCCACCCCCCACCGCACTGCCGAAGATGTTTTCGATTTCTGAGTATCAGAAGGACTAAGGACTGACGAATGAGTACAGAGCTGGCAATCGAGACCCAAGGTCTGGTGAAGGTCTTCGGTGAGAACCGTGCCGTGGACGGCGTCGACCTCAGCGTGCCCGCCGGCACGGTCTACGGCGTCCTCGGACCGAACGGCGCCGGGAAGACGACCACGGTCAAGATGCTCGCCACCCTGCTGCGCCCCGACGGCGGCGAGGCCCGCATCTTCGGCAAGGACGTCCTCACCCAGGCGAACGAGGTCCGCAGCCGGGTGAGCCTCACCGGACAGTACGCGTCCGTCGACGAGGACCTCACCGGCACGGAGAACCTGATCCTGCTGGGCCGGCTCCTCGGCCACTCCAAGGCCGCCGCCCGCATCCGCGCCGAGCAGCTGCTCGACGCCTTCGGCCTCACCGAGGCCGGTGACCGGCAGATCAAGAACTACTCGGGCGGCATGCGACGCCGCATCGACATCGCCGCCTCCATCCTCAACACCCCCGACCTGCTCTTCCTGGACGAGCCCACCACCGGGCTCGACCCCCGTAGCCGCAGCCAGGTCTGGGACATCGTGCGCGCCGTCGTGGCCCAGGGCACCACCGTGCTGCTGACCACGCAGTACCTGGACGAGGCCGACCAGCTGGCGTCCCGGATCGCCGTGATCGACCACGGCAAGGTCATCGCCGAGGGCACCAAGGGCGAGCTGAAGGCGTCGGTCGGCTCCGGCGCGGTCCACGTACGGCTGCGCGACGCGGCCCAGCGGCCCGACGCGGAGCGACTGCTCAACGCCGTGCTGGGCGGCGAGGTCCAGCTCGACGCGGACCCGGTCGCCCTGACCGCCCGCGCCAGCGGTCCGGACTCCGGACAGGACTCCGCCGAGCAGGCCGGTCGGGCGCTCGCCGAGCTGGCCCGCGCCGGCATCACGGTCGACAACTTCTCCCTGGGCCAGCCCAGCCTGGACGAGGTCTTCCTCGCCCTGACCGACAAGGGCGCCCAGCGCGCCGCGACCGACACCACCACCGCTACGACCGTGACGAAGGGGGCGGCAGCATGAGCACCGCGACGACCACCACGAAGGCGACCAAGGAACTCGACGAACTCGCCCTCGAAGCACCGAAGGCCGAGGACCTGGCCTCGGTACTGGTGGGCCAGGAGCGACCACCGAAGCCCAGCGCGCTCTCGGCGTCGATCACCTTCGGCTGGCGGGCGATGCTCAAGATCAAGCACGTCCCGGAGCAGCTGTTCGACGTGACGGCGTTCCCGATCATGATGGTGCTGATGTACACCTACCTCTTCGGAGGTGCGCTGGCCGGCTCCACGCAGGAGTACATCCAGTTCCTGCTCCCCGGCATCCTGACGATGAGCATCGTCATGGTCACCATGTACACGGGCATCGCGGTCAACACCGACATCGAGAAGGGCGTCTTCGACCGCTTCCGCACGTTGCCGATCTGGCGCCCGGCCCCGATGGTGGGCTACCTCCTCGGCGACCTCGTCCGCTACGTCATCGCCTCGATCGTGATGCTGGGCGTCGGCATGATCATCGGCTACCGGCCGGACGGCGGGTTCGTCGGCGTGGTGCTCGGCATCCTGCTGCTGTTGGCCTTCGCCTTCGGCTTCTCCTGGCTCTGGACGATGTTCGGCCTGATGCTGCGCAACGAGAAGTCCGTGATGGGCGTCAGCATGATGGTCCTCTTCCCGCTGACCTTCATGAGCAACATCTTCGTCGACCCCAAGACGATGCCCGGCTGGCTCCAGGCGTTCGTCAACAACAGCCCGGTCACGCACGTCTCCACGGCGGTCCGCGAGCTGATGGCCGGCGAGTGGCCCGCGGCGGACATAGCGTGGTCGCTGGGGTGGGCCGGGGCGCTGACGGTCGTCTTCGGCACGATCACCATGCGGCTGTACAACCGCAAGTAGGGTCCCTGCCGCGCTCGTGGCAGGGCGCTCAGGAGCCCGTGCCCGATGTCGGTGGCGTCGTCGACTGGCTGGACGGCGCCGCTTGGACTGCCGGGGGCGGCTGGATCCCCGTCGGCAGGGCGAAACGGCCGCGGGGACGCGGGCGCCCGCGCAAGCCGTGGCGGCGGAGTGCCGGCCATGCCTTGCGCATGACGAAGGCCCCCTCCGGAGAGGGGGCCTTCGCGTATGGAGCGCCCGGCAGGCCTTGCACCTACATTTCCCATCGGCAGATGGGCGTCTTTCCTTGGACCACAGACGCGTGACGTCCAGTCGTCGAACCGGGGTTCGGTGAACCGGAGTTACAAGAAGATCATACATGCGATCGGGGGTGGTTGTCGCGGCGCGCAGAGGCGGGCCGAGGCGGCCCCGCGCGGGTCAGAGCCGCCAGTCCACCGACCGGGCCGGACGGTAGGAGCAGTACGCGCCGGTGGTCACCGATTCCTTGAGGTGGGCGGCCAGTTCGGGGTGGAGTCGGTGCATGCGGCGCAGGGCGTCGCGGATGCGGGCCGTGACCGTCTTGCGGGCGCGTTCGGCCTCGTCGCCCAGTCGACGCGTTCGGCCGCCGAGGCCGGCGGCGGCGCGCAGTTCGTCGAGCAGCGCGTCCCGTTCGCGGCCGTACTCGGCGGCGCGGCGCCCGTCGCCCGATTCGGCCGCGCGGTCGATCTCCTCGTCCAACCGTTCAAGATGGCGGCGATAGTTGGCCTTGGCCTCCTCGTCGAGGACGGGGTCGCCGCCTAGGCCGCGGGCGGCGATCACCTCCGCGCCGCCCTCGGGGGAGAGGAGTTGGACGGCGGACAGGTCGTCACCGGGGTGCGTCAGCAGGGCGTGCAGGTCCCGTAGGCCCTTGGCGTCCGGCATGTGCGCCACCCGGCCCTCGAAGACCAACGCCCATACGGCGCCCTCCCGATGGAACTGCGCCGCCGGCCCGTCCGCAGCCTCCGCAGCCGGCTGCTCCTCCGGTACCAGCGCCGGCGCGGGCTTCGGGGTCGGGGCGGGGGAGCGGCGGCGGGGTTGGAGGAGGTGCGTCATCCGTAGCTCTTCGGCGTCCCGCCGCACCGTTGCGACCAGGTCGGCGGGGGCATCCTCGCCGAGGACGTCGACGAGGGCGGCGCGGGAGCGCAGCGCCCAGGGCCGGGCCCGCATCCGGTCGGCGGACTCCGCGGCGGACGTCAGCGCGGCGACGGCCGCGGCCCGGTCGCCCCGGGCGGCCTCCAGCAGTCCCCGCCACAGGTCCACCGGCCCGCTCAGGTCGCAGCCGTAGAGGGAGACGATCCACTCGCCGGCGCGCGGCGCGAGGGCCGCCCGGACCTCCTCCAGCCGGGCCGGGTCCCCGGTGGCCGCCGCGACCTGGGCGCGCAGCCGCATCTGGAGCGGTGCGAAGAGCCGCGGCACCGGCTCGGTCAGCGCCGCCAGTTCGTCGCTCATCCGCAGCGCGAGGGCGGTGTCCCCGGTCTCGGCGGCGGTGATGCCGACGCTGAGCTGCGGGTAGGGGTGGCCCAGGTCGTTCATCTCCGCCAGCAGGATCCGGGCTTCGTCGTACCGCCCCTGGAGCAGGAAGAGCGACCACTGCATGTGGACGTTGACGTAGCCGAAGGCGGGGTGCTCCCGCCGGAGCGCGTCGGCTTCCGACAGCAGGTCCACGGCGTCGGTGAACCGGCCGGTGAAGGCGGAGATCAGGGAGTTGTCGATGGCGCGGGCCAGTTCGAAGCGGCGCTGCCCGAGGCGGCCCACCAGACCGTTGAAGAAGCGCAGTTGCTCGAAGTACCTCGGGTCGCCCAGCTCCAGCATGGTGACCCAGCGCATCGAGGTGGCGTGCATCTCCATCTCGCGGTGGTGCGTGCGCCGTGCGACGGCCGCCATCTCGTCGGTGAGGGCCAGCCGCTCCTGGGCGGTGCCCAGGCCCCAGATCGAGTCGTGGCGGGCCCAGAGGGAGAAGGCGAGGGTGTCGTCGTCCTCCGCGCTGCGGGCCAGGGCCGTGATCCGTACGGCCAGGTCCTGGGCGACCTCCTCGACGGAGAGGCGGGCGACCGGCTCCCCGCCGTCGCCGATCAGGGCCCGGTGCGCCTCGCGCAGCAGCTCGACGCTGCGCGAGCCCGCGCCGAACCCGCCGCCCGAGGTGAAGTCGTGCTGGTGGATCGTGATCGCGACCCGGGCCAGCAGCTCCGGATCGCGTTCGCGGCGGGCGTGCGCTATGGCTTCCTCGAAGACGTGCCACGCCTCCTCGTCGCCGTAGTGGCGCATTTCGGTGGCGATGCTGAGCCGGATCAGGGTGGCCCGGTGGACGTCGTCGACCGTCACCTCCAGGGCGCGCCGGTAGTGCGCCACGGCCTCCTCCGACGCCAGCCGGCCCGAGGCTTCCTCGCCGGCCTCCATCAGCAGGTCGATCCGGGCGTCCCGGGGCAGCTCGGGACCGGCGAGGTACGCGTGGCGCGCGACGTCGGCGGGGAGCAGCTTGGCCCGCAGCGCGGAGGAGCCTTCCACGGCCCGTACGACCGAGGCGTGGCGGGCGTGGCGCTGCGGCTCGTCCAACTCGTCGTAGAGCGTCTCCCGCACGAGGTCGTGGACGAAGGAGAACCGGCCGGCCTGGCCGACGGTGACCAGCCGGGCGGCGGTCGCCCGCTCCAGCAGCCGGTCCGCGTGGGCCGCGGGCACCCCGGACGCGGCGGCCAGCACCTGGCGATGGAACTCCCGCCCCAGCACGGCCGCGACGTCCAGCAGCTCGGCGACGGCCGCCGGCAGCAGCGCGAGCCGTCGCCGCACGGCTTCGCGCACACCGGGCGCGACGGTGCCGAAGGGGCTGCCGCCGGCCCAGTTCCGTACGGTCTGCTCGATGAAGAAGGGATTGCCCCCGGAACGGCGGTGGACCTCGTCCACCAGGGCGGCTGCCGGCTCGCTGCCGGCGAACAGCGCTATCAGCGCGCCGACATCCGCCCGGTCGAGACCGGAGAGCGTGACGGTGGCGGTGGCGCGGGCGACGAGCGGCAGGATCAGCGGACGCAGCGGGTGGTCGGCGGCCTCCACTTCGGCGTCCCGGTAGGTCCCGATGAGCAGGACCCGCTCGAACCAGGCGTGGCGCGCGATGAATTCGAGCAGCTTGAGCGTGGCCGGGTCGGCCCAGTGCAGATCGTCCAGGACGATCACCAGCGGGCGGCGCTGGGCTGCGGTGACCAGGGCGGTCGTCACGGCGTCGTACAGCGGGAAGGCGTCCACTGCCTCACCGGGCGGGACGCGGGCGACCTCCTCGCCGAGGAGCGCGGCCAGGCGTCCGTCCGCGGCCTTCTCGATGCGGGGCCAGTCCTCGCCGACGGCGCGCCGGAGTCCGCGCATGACCTGGACCCACGGCCAGTAGCCGGGGGCGCTGTCGGAGTCCCAGCAGGAGCCGCCGAGCACCAGCGCACCGCGCCGTCTCGCCTCGTCGGCGGCGTCCGTGACGAGGGACGTCTTGCCGATGCCCGCCTCGCCCGTGACCAGCACGAGGCCCCCGTGGCTGTCGGTGACCCGGCCGATTTCGGTTCGCAGGACGCGGATGGGGAGTGCGCGCCCGACCAGTGCAGGGGTCATGCCCCAAACGATAGGAGGACCCACTGACAATCGCCCCGGGAAAAATGCCCGGCCCGTTGCCCGGCCCGTGCCGACCGCTTGCTCCGGCGCGCTGTCGCGTGCGCCCTGTGCACGCCGCGTGCGCTGTGTGTAATGGGCACATGGGGTCAGGCGATCGGGGAGGGGCCGCGTGGACCGGAAAACGTGGATCGTCATCGGAGTCGCCGTCCTTGCGTTCGGCTGGCTGAACCCCGCGGACGGGGACGACGACGGCGATACCGGCGAGCCGGTGGCGAAGCAGTCCGGGGCGCCGGCGAAGCCCGGCAGCGGCGTGCCGACGCCGAGCGCCCAGCAGCGCAAGGACTTGCTCCGTGCGCTGAAGGCGGTGGACGCGGGCCTGGTCGCCAAGGAGGACCGGGCGGTGAGCCGGGCGCGCAAGGTGTGCAACGACATCAAGCACGGCAAGAGCAAGAAGGCGGTGCAGCCCAACACGAAGGCCCGGTTCGAGGGCAGCGCGGTGCCGAAGCTCACCGATGAGCAGGCCGCGGCGATCGTGGCGGCGGTGAAGAAGTCGTTCTGTCCCTGAGACGACGGCGCGCGCCACAGCGGTGCCGTTCGGACCGACCGGGCCCGCCCGCAGGGCATGCGGTGTACCCCATGGCTCTGACGGATGGCGGGCAGCCGGTCGCGGCCCGGGGCTTCACGCGACGGGCGCGGGCGTGTGCCGTCCGGTGGCGCCCCCGACGAGCGCCTGCCGTGTGCGGGCGAGTCCGCGCACCGCGCGCGTGAGTTGCTCCGCGGGGAGCGTGTACGGGAGACGTACGTGACGTTCGAAGGCGCCGCCGACGCCGAAGCGCGGGCCGGCCGCGATCGTCACCCCGTGGTCGGGTGCGAGGGCCGCCAGCCGTGAGCTGACGGGCTCGGGGAACGCGGCCCAGACCGTCAGCCCGCCGGGCGGTTCCGGCGCGTCGACGTCGGGCAGGTGCGCGGCGAGCGCCTGACGCAGCGCGTCCCGTTGCGCCCTCAACCGGTCGAGCGCGTCGGGCCGGCGGGTCTGCCGTTGGTTCAGCAGGACGGCGGTGGCGAGCTGTTCGACGACGGGGGTGCCGAGGTCCGTCGCGGAACGGGCCCGTTCGACGCGTTCCAAGACGGCGGGCGCGGCGCGGATCCAACCGATGCGCAGACCGCCCCAGATGCTCTTGGAGACCGAGCCGACGCTGATGGCGGCGGGTGCGTGCAGCGCGAAGGGCTCCGGCTCCGTCCCGTCCAGCGCCAGGTCGGTCATCGTCTCGTCGACGACGGTGGGGCACGCCAGTTTGAGGCTGCGGCGCATGCTCGCGGACATGCACAGCCCGGTCGGGTTGTGGAAGTCGGGGATCAGATACGCGAGGTGCGCGGCCCGCCCCGCGGCGCGCAGCTGTGCGGCGTCCCAGCCGGACGGCGTGACGGCGACCGGCAGGAGCCGGGCCCGTACGTCGGTGAACGTCGTGATGGCGTGCGGATAGGTCGGGTGGTCGATCAGGACCTTGTCGCGCGGCGCCAGGAGCGTGCGTGCCAGTAGGGCCAGCGCGTGTTGGGCACCGTTGGTGATCAGGACGTGGTCGGGCCGGGTGGGCAGCCCCCGGCGCCGGTACCAGTCGGCGACCGCTTCGCGCAGCTCGACGGTGCCGTACCGGTCGTAGCCGTGCCGTGCGAAGTGCCGGGGCAGCTGTTCGAGCGCCGTCGCGAACGCGGCGTGGAGGATTTCGTGCGGCGCGGGAGGTGCGGCGAAGGACAGGTCGATCGTGGACGGGTCCGCGCCGGTCCGGCGCTCCGGCGGTGCGTCGTCGGGCAGCCGTACGGTCGCCCTGGCCCGCGCCCGGGTAGCGAGGTAGCCGTGGTCGACCAGGGTGCGGTACGCGGCGCCGACGGTCGTCCTGCTGGTGCCGAGCGCCGCGGCCAGGTCGCGCTCGGCGGGGACGGCCGCGCCGAGGGGGAGGCGGCCGTCCAGGATCAGCAGCCGGAGCCGGTCGGAGAGGCGCTGGTGCGCCGGTCCGGGCCCTTCCTGCCAGCTCCCCAGCATGCGTGCCACCGCGTGCGAACCGATCTTCACCGGACCAGGGTAGGCGATCTGGCTATGGAATCAGTGACCAGATCGTCCGCAGGGTTGCCCCATGACACCTCCCGCGTCCCTTGGACGCCCTTGCTCCCCGTCTCCCGTCGACCGGCCCGTGCTGCTGCGCATGACCGCGTCGGCGCAGGTCCGGGCGGGGCGGAAGGCCCGCCGGGTCCCTCAGCTGCTGGTCGGTCTGGTGGGGTACGGGGCCGCGGTGATGACGCTCGTCCAGTCCGGGCTCGGAGCCGGGGGCTGGAACGTGCTCACGGAGGGGACCGCCCGCACCCTGGACATCTCGTTCGGCTGGGCGACGAACCTGATCTCCGTGCTGGTGCTCCTCGTGTGGATCCCGCTGCGGGAGTTGCCGGGGGTCGGCACGCTGCTCAACGTCGCCGTCGTCGGCTTCGCCGCGGACGCCGCCGCCGCCGTGCTCCCCGTCCCCCAGGGCGTGCCGGCGCAGCTCGGCTACCTGCTGTTCGGCCTCGTCGCCCTGGCGTTCTTCGATGCGCTCTACCTCGGCGCACAGTTCGGTTCGGGCCCGCGCGACGGCATCATGACCGGCCTCGTACGCCTCACCAGGCGCCCCGTCGCCGCGGTCCGCACGGCCGTCGAGGTGTCCGTCGCCGCCGCCGGCTGGCTGCTGGGCGGCACCGTCGGGTTCGGAACCGTGCTCGTCGTCCTGGGCACGGGGCCCCTCGTCGGGTTCTTCCTCCCGCGCGTGACGGTCCGCCTGCCGGCCCCCGGGCCGGTCCCGCAGGCCTTCGACACGGAACTCGACCGGTCCGACGGCTGACGGGCCCGCGACGGCTGATGGACCTGCGACGGCTGACGGGCCCGAGCCGAGCGGGTCCGCGGTGGCGCGTACGCGATCAGGACCGGGCCGCGTGCACTTCGTCCTTGGTGAGGGGCGGGACCGTCAGGAGGCTCTTCTTGCGGCCGAACAGCATGGGCCAGAGCATGTCCGGCGCGAACAGGCGGCTGGGTGGCTTCTCCAGGCTCATGACGTCCAGGAGGGCGCCGAGGGCGCGCGGGTTGACGGCGCTGGTGTTGACGCAGCGGTCGAGGTAGCGGGCGAGGAACCGGTCCAGCGGCTTGGGCGGGACGTCGGTCGCGCCGGGGTAGAGCGCGTCCTGTCCGATGGCCAGGTTCCACGCCGCGGCGACGGGGCGGGCCGCGGCGTGTTGGAGGCGTCGGGCGGTGCCCGGGGAGTGGAAGTTCGCGGAGCGCAGGGTGGAGCGGACCGCGAGGGCGCACTGTGCGGCGACGCTGAGGCCGTGTCCGTAGGTGGGGTTGTACCGGGCGACGGCGTCGCCCAGGACGACGAACCCCTGCGGCCACCGCCGGAGCTTCTCGTAGTGGCGGCGCCGGTTGGCGGTGCTGCGGCTGGTGCGCACGGGACCCTTCGGCGTCGCGGACCGGAGGAGTTCGCCGATGACGGGGTCGCTCAGACCGAGGGCGAACTCCACGAAGGCGTCGGGGTCGTCGGTGGGTTCGCCGCCGCGGGTTCCCGACAGCGTGACGATCCAGCGGCCGTCTTCTATCGGCAGGATGATGCCGCCCTGGCCCGGCGGTTTCGCCGGGTTCGCCTGCACGTTGACGACGGGGAACTCGATGTCCGCCGCCCGGCCGGGAGCCTCGAACAGACGGGTGGCGTAGCGCACTCCGGCGTTCACCACCGACTCCCCGACCTGGGGGAGCCCCAGGTCCCGGAGCCATCGGGGGGCTTGGGATCCACGACCGGAGGCGTCCACGACCAGGGCGGCGTGCAGCGTCTGCTCGGCACCGTCGGACTGGATGCGCACGCCCCGCACCGTGGTGGAGTTCCCCTCCAGGCCGAGGGCGACGGCGTTCTGGCGCAGCGTGATCCGCTCGTCCTTCAGTACGCGTCGACGCAGCACGTGGTCGAAGAGGTGACGGGAGCACACGAGATTGGCGTGGTGGGTGGAGGTGAAGCGCCTGAACCAGGTCTCGTTGGGCGCGCGGGAGACCATTCCGCCCATGATTTGCGTCAGTCGGGCACCTTCTGCGACGAGTTCTTCGACGAGGCCGGGGATGAGCTCGTCGAGGGCCGAGACGCCGCCGCTCCACACGAGGTGGGCGTGGTCGCCCTGCGGAAGTCCGCGGCGTCGCTCGGGTGCTTCGGGCAGCTCGTCGCGTTCGACGATGACGACGTCGAAGAATTCCACGAGCGCGGCTGCCGCGAAGAGTCCGGTGGCGCTCCCGCCGATGACGACCGCGGTCGGCTGTCTCACTCTGTTCCTATGGGGCATGTGGCGTCGCCTTTACTGAGTTGAACAGGCTCTGGCGGAAGTTCCTGAGCCTATGGGGGGTGTTCAACATGCGGGATATCGATTCCATGTGGTCGGTGACTTCCGACCCGATCTTGATCGACTGTTCGCTTCCGTTCCGATTGCCGTAGGACTCGATGGCTGAGCAGATCGCCAGGGCTCCTGCGAGGCCGCGGGCGGTGCTTTCCTTCTCCCGCGCGCGAGCGGCCTCGTACGCCTTTTGGTAAAGGGACCTGTCGTAGTGGGGTGCGAGTTGCAGCAGGCCGTCCAGTATCTGCGTCTGGCGTTGCAGGAGGCGCAGGTCCAGTGGGGCGAAGCGGCCGACGGGGGCCGTCGCCGCCGGCGGGGTCACCCGCCGGATGGCGCGGGCGAGCGGTTTGAGGGTCCAGTAGGTGAGCTGGTCCCGCGGCCACTGCTGGAGGAAGGGGCCGACGACGGGGAGGATGAAGCCGAGGGCCACCAGGGTGCCGCCGAGGATCGCGAACGGCGGTGCGACCAGGACGTTCAGATCGTCCCAGTCCGCATCGGCCCACCGGGCGCCGATGGCGAGGAATTTCGCGGTGACGAAGACGATTCCGCAGGCGTGGCCGAGTTGGAGGCAGACGAGTCCCGCTCTGAGCCAGCCCTCGCGCACTTTCGAGATCCACGTCCAGATCATCCAGGCGGAGACGACCGTGGATATCAGATAGCCGAGGAGGTAGAGGGCGATGTGTTCGCGCATCCAGGGCGTGTTGGCGTAGAAGGTGTCCAGGTCGCGGGTGCGGGTGTGGGGCACGTCGGCCATGAGGAACGTCCCCCACAGCCCGGCCACGACCGCGCCGTAGGTGATCCAGACCTTGCGGATTCTGGACTCCCGCCGCTTGGAGGGCTCCTCGCGCCAGGTGATGAGCATGGTGAGGCACGCGCCGCAGAACGCGTTGATCATGGTGTACGTCCAGGGCGCCGCGATGTTCGGCACCCCGGTGAACGCGTTGATCTTCTGGATGTTCGGGGGCGTCACGGAGACGAAGACGGCCGATGCGAACAGCAGGACGAGCCAGGTGGCCCTGGAGTTCGGATCCTTCCAAGAACGGATGATCGTCGGCGACTTGAGGGAGAGGCCGGCGACGAGGAGGATGGTCGGCAGGATGTACGGGTGGTAAATGGGTGCGCTACTCATGGCGCGCGAACGTCGCTGAGCGACGGGATTATTCGACCTTCGGCCGTGTGCCTATTCTTTGGATTCTTCGGCTTCTTCGGCGATTCGAGTAATAAGGATTGCCCGGCCGGGCCCTGCGCCACGTACCGCGGCAATGCCTTGGACCCGTAGAAGGCGCTGGTGGCGCCGTGGGGTTCGGGTCGTGCTGCGCGGTCGTACGCTGCCGGATTCATTGGTCGTGGGCCCCCCCGGAAAATTCATGAATCACATGTGCGAAGCACCTTACGGGGCCGCTTGTTGTGTCCGCAACGATCGATTCCGGTCCGGAATCGATCGTTGCGGCGGTATTTCGGTACGAAAGGCTCCCTCCGCGCTGCCCCCGCTCCCCGACCCGCTGCCGTCACGCGGACGGCAGCGGGTCCAGCGGTGCGCCGTCGGTGCCGGGCGCGCTGCGGGGGGACACCGAACTCAGGAGCGCGCTCAGGTCCGGTTCCGCGGATGCAGCCGCGGTAGGGGACTGCGCGGCGTCCAGCATCGCCCGCGCCAACTGGCGGCCGGCGCGGGTGATGCGGGTGGGGAGCGTGTCCGTCAGGGGGTCGCCGTTGCCGCCCCAGTCCTCCGACGCCGCGTACACGGCCGTCGGGACGACCTCCGCCCGCAGGTAGGCGAAGAGCGGTCGCAACGCGTGCTCCAGCACCAGCGAGTGGCGGGGCGTGCCACCCGTCGCTCCCACCAGCACGGGCTTGCCGGTGAGCGCGTCGGGGTCGATCAGGTCGAAGAAGGACTTGAAGAGACCGCTGTACGACGCGGAGAACACGGGCGTCACGGCGATCAGGCCGTCCGCCTCCGTGACCGCCTCGATCGCCTCCTCCAGGTCCGCCGACGGGAAGCCGGTGACCAGGTGGTTCGCGATCGCCACGGCCAGTTCGCGCAGTTCGACGACGCGGACCTCGACGTCCGATGCGTCCACGGCCCCGTCCACGGCCCCCGCAGGGCCCGTCGCGCCCGCGCCGCCCGGGAGCTCGCCCAGGAAGCCGCGTACGGACTCGGTCAACCGGTCGGCGAGCAGCCGCGTCGAGGACGGCACGCTCAGACCGGCCGATACGGCCACCAGCTTCAGGGTCATGACTCTCTACTCTCCTCGGTCCTTCTCGGGTCTTCTCGGTTGTTCTCGGTTCTTCTCGTACGGGACGGGGGCGCCGTCACGCCTTCGCGGGCTCGGCCGCGCCCCGCACCGCCGGGTGCAGCGGCGCCGTCTCCGGCACGCCTTCCGGCCGCAGGCTCGCGAACTCCTTGCGCAGCACCGGAACGACCTCCTCGCCGAGGATGTCCAACTGCTCCAGCACCGTCTTCAGCGGCAGTCCGGCGTGGTCCATCAGGAACAGCTGGCGCTGGTAGTCCCCGACGGCGTCACGGAAGGACAGCGTCCGCTCGATCACCTGCTGCGGGGAGCCGACGGTCAGCGGCGTCTGCTCGCTGAAGTCCTCCAGCGAGGGGCCGTGCCCGTACACCGGCGCGTTGTCGAAGTACGGACGGAACTCCTTCACCGCGTCCTGGGAGTTCTTCCGCATGAACACCTGCCCGCCGAGCCCGACGATCGCCTGCTCCGGCGTGCCGTGCCCGTAGTGGGCGTACCGCTTCCGGTACAGCTCCACCATCTTCTTGGTGTGGCTCATGGGCCAGAAGATGTTGTTGTGGAAGAAGCCGTCGCCGTAGTAGGCGGCCTGCTCGGCGATCTCCGGGGAGCGGATGGAGCCGTGCCAGACGAACGGCGGGACGCCGTCCAGCGGGCGCGGGGTCGACGTGAAGGACTGGAGCGGAGTGCGGAACTTGCCCTCCCAGTCGACCACGTCCTCCCTCCACAGCCTGTGGAGGAGCGCGTAGTTCTCGATGGCGAGCGGGATGCCCTGGCGGATGTCCTGGCCGAACCACGGGTAGACGGGGCCGGTGTTGCCGCGGCCCATCATCAGGTCCACGCGCCCGTCCGCCAGGTGCTGGAGGTACGCGTAGTCCTCGGCGATCTTCACCGGGTCGTTGGTGGTGATCAGGGTGGTCGAGGTGGACAGGATCAGGTTCTCGGTCCGGGCCGCGATGTAGCCGAGCAGGGTCGTGGGGGACGAGGGCACGAACGGCGGGTTGTGGTGCTCGCCGGTCGCGAAGACGTCCAGGCCGACCTCCTCGACCTTCTGCGCGATGGCGAGGGTCGCCTTGATCCGCTCGTGCTCGCTCGGCGTGTGGCCGTTGGTCGGGTCGGTCGTGACGTCGCCGACGGTGAAGATGCCGAACTGCATGGGGCTCACCTCTCGCGTGCGGCCTCCGGGCTGCCCCGGAACCGTTAGTTGAACTTTGAACTAACCCTACAACGGGGACCCCCTCGCGTCTATTCCAGGGTGTGCCCGGGGGCGTTCCGGCGCCTGTCGGCCGGCCCTCAAGGCCATCGTTTCCGCAGGTCAGGAGGGGGGCTGCGAGATCGAGGCGATACCGGGCCGGTACGTCACACAGCGCGACCGCCGTCAACCGACGGTGCCGGCGTCCGTGTTCCCTGCGTTCTCTGGGGTCTCTGCGCCCTCTGCGTTCTCTGTGGTGTCGGTGATCAGCAGCCGAGCAAGGTCCAGCAGCGCGCGCGCCGTCTCCGGCCGCAGCTCCGCGAGCGCGTATCCGGCGCGGTTCAGCGCCGGATCGGACGGCACCCGCACCACCGAGGTGACCGGGATCCCCGCTGCGCGCGCCAAGGGAGCCGATTTGTATGACCGCTCCCTGGGGTCCTCTCCGAGCGCCACGACCGCCCGGTCCGCCAGCCTCTCGTGGCCCGCCGTGCGCAGCTTGTCCAGCTTCTCCACGGCGTGCCGGTGCGAGTAGTGGCCGCTGCGGCACCACAGCACCAGCCGGTCCGTGTGGTTCAGCACCACGTCCGCCGTCTGGTCCAGGGCTGGTGGGGCCCAGTCCGTGAGGACGGACGCGTAGTGCGGTGCGACGAGCGTGAGGACGCGCATGTACTCCTGAGCGTGGCCCGGGTTCACGCCGAAGTAGCCGGAGCGGCGGTGGGCCACCACCTCCAGACCGGACGGCAGGACCGTGGCGTAGCCGCGGACGGCCTCGTACGGTGCGCTCGGCGGCAGCGCCGCCAGGTTCTTCCACGACGCCTCGTTGCGCCCGTGTAGGAAGCGCTCCAACGCGCCTTTGGTGGGGGAGCCGTCCAGCGCCAGCACGGGCTCGCCCCGCACTGCTGCGATCAGGGAGCCCAGCGCGACCGTCAGCGCCGCCCGGCCGGTGTCTGACGTGCTGACGAGCGTCACGCGCGGGCCGTACTCCAGGGGCGTGCGCAGCGCCGTCAGCCGCGCCCGGTCCTCCTCGCCGCGCCGGCCGCGCTGTTGGACCCCGCGCAGACCGAAGCGCCGCAGCGACAGGAGGTGCTCGCGCGGCTCGGCGTACGGCGGGGAGAACGGCGGCCGGCCCGCTGCGTCTCCTCGGCCCGCGCCCTTCGGCGGCGCCGTCGCGCCCACCCCGCCGACGCCCTGCACCCGCGCCGCCGTCAGGTACTGCGAGATCAGCCCTGCCACCTCGCCCGCCGTCGGCCGCTCGGCCGGGTCCGGGTCGAGACAGCGCAGCACCATCAGCCGCAGCCCGTCCCAGGTGGGGCCCTGCCACACGTGCATCCCCTCGGGCAGCCCCCGCACCTCGGCACCGGCCCGACTGCTGATCAGCCGCAGCAGGTCGCCCAGGGCGAGCATGTTGTCCTGCGGGGTGGGCACCGGGCCGCTGCCCGCGTACTCCCCGTCGATCACGCAGTCCGACAGGTCGCCGAGGACGATCGTGCGGCGCAGCACGAACACGCTCTCCGGGCCCAGCGCGGCCGGCACCAGACCGTTGACGTGGCACACGTCCAGCGCGGTGGCCAGCTGCCAGGCCGCGTACAGCCCGGCGAGCTTGTCGAAGGGCGCGGTGGCGGCGGGCGTCGCCCGGTCCACCAGGTCGCTGAGCCGGGTCAGTTGGCCGCCGCTCCCGGACTCGTCCTCGATGACGGTCGTCGCCAGCCACGGCGGGGAGTCGCCCGGGGAGGCGCCCTTCAGCTCCGGCGCGTACCGCCCGTCGAGCCGGTGCAGCGCCTCCGCCTCCGTCTCGATCAACCGGGCGGCGGCGGGCAGGTCGGGGCGGGGGGTGCGCACGACCACCGCCGTGCCGTCCTCGTCGAACCCCCGGTACACGATCGTGCGCCGACCGCGCCGCCGGCCGGTGAGGCGGAAGGTGCCCAACCGGGTCGGGTCGTCGGGCAGCAGAGGGTCCCACTCCGACGCGCCGCCGGCGTCCGGCGGGGCCGACCCGAGACGGGGCAGGGCCGGTCCCTCCCCGGAACGGTCCACCGCGACGCCGAAGCGACTCAGCAACCTCCGCTCCACATTCGTGAACGGCCGCTGGGCGCCGCCGACTTCGGCGCTGCCGGCGGGATGCGCCAGCCAAGCCGGGAAGTCCGGCGAGCGGCCCGCCAACTGCTCCAGCTGCCGGCCGATGGCGCGGCCCGTGCGCAACAGCTCCGCCTGCGGCACCGCGTCCAGCAGCGCGGACTTCGACTCGGCCGTGAAGTCGAACACCCGGTGCTTGGCGGGCACCGGCTCCGGCACCGGCGCCGGGTGCGGACGCAGCAGACCGCCGAGGAACACCTCCGCCAGGTGCGACGTCCGCGCCGGCCAGGGCACGGCGCCCTGCACCAGCCGCATCACCGGGACGGACAGCGGGGCGACCGCCGCCAGGTGCGCCGCGAGCCGGTACGCCTCCGGGGTCGCCGCGTCCCTGAAGTGCTGGGGGCCCTGCGCCGCCCGGTCGGGGGCGAGCGCGGCCCGTCGGCTGGGGCGGGCCAGCAGCGGCAGCTCGACCGTGGCGCCGGGGGAGACCAGCAGGCGCGTCCACCGGCCCAGCGCCTCCACCGTGGGCTCCAGCACCGGGACCGGCACGGCGTCGAAGTCGGCGAGGCCGAGCGGCAGGACCGGGTCGGCGATCCGCCAGGAGGTGTTGGCGCCGCCGGTGCGCAGGGTCGTCGCCTGCCAGCGGTCGGCGGTGATGCCCGACGACTCCCACATCTCCGGC
The DNA here is from genome assembly GCF_040643215.1 of Streptomyces sp. NPDC047315. Taxonomy (NCBI): domain Bacteria; kingdom Bacillati; phylum Actinomycetota; class Actinomycetes; order Kitasatosporales; family Streptomycetaceae; genus Streptomyces; species Streptomyces sp. NPDC047315. The sequence goes on from NZ_JBEYTZ010000024.1 coordinate 130,383, forward strand.
GGCAGGGTGTGCAGCACCGACACCGGGCCGCGGGCCGCCCAAAGCTCCAGCAGCCGGTGCATGTCGCCGCGGCGCCAGGCCGCGCCCGTGCCGTCGCTGACGACCAGGACCAGGGTGCGGCCCGACGGGTCCTTGACGCTGCTCGTCGGCAGCTCGGGGCTGTCCTGCCGGAAGGGGCGGGCGCGCAGCCGGGGGCCGTCCGGGGCGCGGGTGTCCAGGCCGTGCACCCGGAGCGACGCGAAGGCGCCCAGCCGCTCCAGCAGGGTGCGCAGCTCCGCGCCGAGCCGGTGCCACAGCAGCATCGACAGGCCGTCGTCGACGAGCAGGACGAGATGCAGCCAGCGTTCCCGGACGGGGCGCTGCACCACGTCGGGCACCCGGGTCTCGGCGAGCGCGGTGACGGTGCGCTCCACGTCGATCTCCAGCCGGTCCCGGCTGGCCAGCCGCCGACGCAGCGGGCGCAGCGCCCGCCCCAGCTCCAACTGCCGTGACAGCGCCTTCCGCTCGGGAACCAGGACCGGGAGCGCGGGCCGGGGCCGGTCGCCGCCGCGCCACAGCTCCACGTCCGGTGCGGGCTTGGGCCGGGCCGCGGCGTACAGCGAGGGCGCCGTCAGATCGGGCAGGTCCTCGCCGTCGGGCACGGCCGGAGCGGTCTCCTCCGGAGCCTCGCCCCCGCCCGACACGGCGGGTGCGGGCGGGTCGACGGACGGCGGGCGTACGGGGACGAGCGGGGCGTGGGCATCGGACGCGGGCAGCAGACGGGCGAGCCACAAGACGTCGAGGACCTGGTCCGCGTCCAGGTCGTGACCGCTGGCGCGCAGCACCCGCAGGGCCGCGGACAGCCGCTCGCCGGCCGGGTCGGACGCGTCGGGAGGGTTGCCAAAGGACGCGTCGGGAGGGTTGCCAAAGGACACGCCGGGAGGGTTGCCGAAGGACGCGCCCGCCGGACCGGACGCGCCCGCCGGGCCGGACGCGCCCGCCGGGCCGGACGCGCGGCCAGGGTCGGACGCGTCGGCCGGGTCGCCGAAAGGTGCGCCCATGGACCCCTTGCCCCCACCCCCGCCCGACACGGCTACATCGCCCCGGTGAGCTGGTGCAGCACGGCGTCCAGCAGGCCGTCCGCGTCCAGGTCGACCCCGCCGCGGCGCAGGAACACCGCGTTCAGCAGTTGGTCCGTGGCGAGCTCCCCGGGCGCACGCCGCTGGAGGAACCTCTCGATCAGGTCGTCCGCCTCCCGCAGCGCCTCCGCGCCCAGGTGCGCCGCGACGATGGCGCGCAGCCGCTGCTCCCCGGGCACCTCCAGGTCCAGCCGGATGCAGCGGCGCAAGAAGGCGGGCGGGAAGTCGCGTTCGCCATTGCTGGTGATCACGACGACGGGGAACTCGGAGCACTGCACCACGCCGCGGTGCACCAGGACCGTGCCGCGCCGGTCCGCGGTCTGCACCTCCACGGCCGCCTGGTCCTCCGGCAGCCGGGCCAGCTCCGGAACGTCGAACACGCCCTCCTCGAAGACCGTCAACAGGTCGTTCGGCAGGTCGACGTCGCCTTTGTCCATCTCGTCGATCAGCAGGGCCCGCGGCGACGGCGCGGGCACCAGGGCCGTGCCGAGCGGACCGAGCCGTACGAACGTGCCGATCGACGGCTCCGCCTCGCCCCGGTCCCGGCTGAGGGTGGTCTCCCGCAACCGTCCGATCGCGTCGTACTGATAGAGGGCGTCCTGGACGGTGGAGCGGCTGTTCACCGGCCAGCGCAGCAGCTCGCCCAGGCTCAACTCGTGCGCCACCGCCCGCGCGAGGGACGACTTGCCCGTACCTGCGGGGCCGGTCACCAGCAGCGGCCGGCGCAGGTGCAGCGCCGCGTTCACCACGTCGGCGTGGCGGGGCTCGATCAGATACGGCAGCGCGGCGCGGGCGGCGCCGTCGGTGGCCTCGCGGGCTTCGGGCGTGAAGCGGCGCCACGGCGGGGCCTGCGGGAAGGCGACGGGCCGCGGCCTGCCGTCGCCGCGGAACAGCCGCCAGTCGGCGGCGCCGGGTGTGGTGCTCATGTGCTCCCCCTGCTATTCATCGGCCCTCTCCGCCCGCGGCTCCGCACCACGACGCGCTCCCTGCGCTTCCCGTATCCCCCGCGTGCCCCACGCGCTTCCCGTGGCGCCCGTGGTTCTCGCGCGTCTCGTGCTCGTCGCGCGTCCTGTGCTTGCCGTGCTCGTCGTGCTCGTCGTGCCTTCGTGCGTCGTCATACGACTCATGTGCCCGCATCCAGCCCCCGCGTAGCCTCGCCTGGACTCTTGTGGCGTCATGTCGCCTCATGCGCCCTCCGCCGGTTCGGACAGATGCAGCCTGGGTATGGTCCGGTCGGCGTCGGCCCAGGCGAGGACGGGCCGGCCGGTGTACTCCCGGGGGCGCTGCATCGTCTTCGCCCGGTACGACCGCACGCCGTCGGGCAGTTCGCGGGTGGCGACGTCGGCCATTTCGCCGACCGCGTGCGACGCGTCCCCGCGCTCGCGGTCCCACACCACCACCGGCACCCCCACCGCCAGGCACACCTGCACGATGTCGTCCCGCAACCCCGCGGGGACGTCCACCGAGACCCGCACCGCGTCCAACCGGTCCATCAGCGTGGCGTAAATGGCGCGGGTGTCGAGGCCGTCGTCGGAGAAGACCAGGGTCGTACCCGAGTCCAACTGCTGCCATCTGCGACGCCAGTCGGGAAGGAAACGCTCGTGCCGCCGCAGCAGTTCCGGGCAGTGCACGACCAGCGGGAACTCCGCCCCCAACACCCCGGGCACGATCTCCCCGGGGCCCATCCCCTCCCACTCGTCGATCGGCAGGTTCAGCCCCGCCCGGTCCACCAGCACCTCCACCAACGGCCGTTGCGCCGCGACCGCCGCCGGATCCAGGGACTCCAGGACGCGCAGCAGCTCCCGCGCCCCCTCCGGACCCGAGTACGAGCCGGTGGACGCGGCCGACACCTGCCGCGGCCCCGCGCCCTCGTCGCACCAGATCCGCAGCCCGTAGCGGTCCCGGCCGCTCGGCGTCACCTGCACCAACACCCGCACCCGGCCGGTGCGGTCCCGCAGCGACCTGCCCCAGTCCTGGGCGTCGCCGCGCCGCTCCGCCAGCGCCGAGTGGGGGATCCCGAGCCGGGACGCGACCCGGCCCGACCACATCCGCAGCCGCGCGTACTGCGGCGCCGTGCACAACACGCCCAGGTATTCGACGAACCGCAGCAGCGCCGGCACCCGCGGGCCGTCGTCGGAGCGGCCGTCGCCGTGCAGCCGCTCCAACCGGTCGATCAGCTCGTCCAGCGTCTGGACCCGGCCGACGGCCCCCATGCCACCCGCGGATCCCACGCCCCTCGCGGACCCGATGCCCCCCGCGGCACCGGGACCACCGCCCGCGGAGCCGTCGCCGTCGATCGGGGCGCCGCCGTCCCCGTCGCCCGGCGCCCTCCGCTCGTCGCCCACGACCGGGAACGACGCCGTCAGCGGCAGCGCGGCCCGCGCCGCCTCGGCGAACCGGACCCGTACGCTCCGATCGGTGTCGCGCAGCAGTCGGTGCAGTTGGTCGTACTCGCCGGGCGAGAGCAGCAGCGGCACCGGCGACAGCCGGCCGGCGGCCAGGAGCCGGTCCACCGCGGCGGGGTCCGAGCGCCGGATGGTCTCGGTGAAGTGGGCGAGCGCGCGCGGATGCGTCAGCAGGAAGTCCGCGAAGTCCTCCGCCGACGGCGGCGTGACCTCGCTGGCCCCCTTCGCCCCCAGGTCGCGGGCGAGCCGGTTCGCGTGGTCCGACAGGCTGGTGCCCCACGGCAGCACCTCCCGCAGCGTTTCGACGAGCAACTGCCGCGCCGGGTCGTCCGCGCCCGCGTCGTCATCCGCGGCCGGTACGCCGCCGGCGCCCTGCGCCAGGGCGCCCACGGCCCGCAACTCCGCCTCGACCTGCTGCCACGGCATGCCCCAACTGCGCCGGATCAGATGTTGCGGGCTGTGCGGCGCGGGGTCCGGGCCGTCGCCGTCCGGCGGCATGAAGTGCCCGATGAGGACGCCGACCACGGCCCGGTCGGAGGTCGACCAGACCGGACCGCCGCTGTAGCCGCGGCCGACGGCCATCCCGGTGGGCGATCCGTCGAAGTAGCCCACGGCGCCGTCGACGTGCTCCACCCGCATCGTGGCGAAGGTCGACGCGTTCCCGCTGCCGTGCCAGGACCGCACGGACCGTCCCGGCTCCATGGGCAGCCGCGGCGCGAAGCGCTGCGGCCCCTTGTCGGGGCCGGGCTCGACCTCGAAACGGAGGACGGCGAGGTCACCGAGCCACTCGCGGGCACCTTCGCGTACGGCGCCGGAGCCCGACACCGGCCGCGGCGGGATCCAATGCGCGACGCGGGCGGCGCACGCCACCCGGCCGTGCTTGCCCCACACCGACAGCCGGAGCTCGTCGGGGCCGGGCGTCCGCGGCTCGAACAGCGACCTGCCCAAGGCGTCGTTGACGACGTGGGCGCAGGTCAGCACGGAGCGCGCGTCCAGGAGCACCCCGCCGCCGGCGGCCTTTCCGCCCGCCGCGCGGTGTACGGTCGCCAGGCACGAGAGGGCGTCGCCGGTGGTCTCGGGCTCGGGCATCAGGAACCAGCCCACGCGTCACTCCGGCGGGGACGCGTCAAGGGCGCGTCGGGCAGCGCCCGCGACTCCGCCTTCGCCCGCGCCATCGGCTCCGGCCGCGCCATGGGCTCCGGCCGCGGGCGACCAGGTGGCGGTGACCGTGAGGTGGGCCTTCCCCGTGCCTCCGACGATCCCCAACTTCAGGTCCTGGCCCACCTGCACCCCCAGCGTCACGGTGATCTCGGACGGCGGCTGCGGGGCGGCGCTGACGGCGTCGTGGACCTCCTGGAGGAGCGGCCCGAGGGGGCGGAGGGTGCCGCGCAGCGCGGTGGTGGCGACGTCGGCGACGACTTCGCCGGCGGGGCGGCGGCGCCGCTGTGCCCTGCGGGGGTTGCCGCGGGCGACGGGCACGGAGGGGCCCATGCCGTCGGGCAGGTCCTCTTCGTCGGCGGCGACGTCCTCATCGACGTACTCGTACTCGTACTCGTACTCGTACTCGTGCCCGTGCTCGTCGGTTGCCTCGGGCGCGAGGAGGAAGCGGACGGGGGTGCCGTCCTGGAACTGGATCTCAGCGGAGTGGGCCACGCTTCATTGTGCGCGGCGAGGAGGGCGGGGGTACGTGGAACAGTGCGACAACGTGCGCTGGGCGACGGGACGTTGCGGGCGCCCCGCGCGTCTGAAGACCGCCCCGCCGTTCCTCTGCGGGAGCGCTGGTCTCTGCAGGTGCGTTGTGGTTGTTCGCGCAGTTCCCCGCGCCCCTAATTGCCCACGCCCTGCGGGCGTAGGGGGAAATCCGTACCCGTGCAGAGGAACGACGGGGCGAGCCCAATCAGGGGCGCTGGGGGTCTCCCCACGCCCCTGGGCGTAGGGGGGCGGAACTGCGCGACAAGCCCACCACTGGGCCGCAGAAACCGACGCACCCGCAGGGAGACGGCAAGTACGTCAGGGGCGCTGGGGTCACCCTCCAGGCCCTCTCGGGCCGAGGTGGGGGTCCCCTCGTGCCCGTAGGGCACAGGGGGAGGAGCTGCGCTAGGCACCCACCACCGGGCGCGGAGAGCGACGCAGGCCGCATGGGAGCCGCGGGTCAGTCGGTTCCAGGGGGTGACGCTGCGGGGAAGAGGGCGCGGAAGACGTTCGCCGAGTCCGTGCCCGAGCGGCCGAACGGGGCGTCGAAGTCCCAGACCAGGAACAGCAGGAACGCGATCAGCGCGCTGAAGAAGCCCGCCAGCAGCAGTTCCTGGTAGCTGCGGCCGATGTTCATCGTGAAGATCAGGCCCACCGTCACCAACGCGCCGGCGATCAAGCCGAACCACACCACCCCCGGCAGCGTCGCCCCCGCGCTCTCCACCCGTGCGTTCCGCGCCGCGTCCGCGACCGCGATCTGGTCCAGCATGGGTTGGTACGCGTGCGCCTCCAGCTCGTTCGCGGGGGTGTGCTGCGCGACGTCCGAGCGAACCTCCGCGAGCAGTTCCGCGCCCCGCCCGTTCACCTCCCGGCCCTCGACCATCCTCGGCCACTCCTGGCCCACGACGTGCGAGACGTACGCGTCGACGTCGTCGCGGAGCGCGGCGCGGAAGTCGGAGGGGAAGACCTCCGCGCGCTGCACCACCTCGTGCAGCGCCTGCGCCTCCCGCCGGGCGTCGTCCTGCGCGGCGCTGCGCGCCTCCCAGACGCCCGCGATGGCCAGGCCGAGGACGATCGCGTACACGACGCCGACCATCATCGTCATGTACTCCAGCACGTCCGGGGTCTCCACCCCGGCGCGGGCGCCGCCCCCGTCACCGCCGTCCACGTCGCCGTTGCCGGCGAGCGCGGTCTTGGTGCGGTGTCTGCGGTGGTTGAGCAGGGTGACGGCGAGCACGACGGCGCACGCCGCGGCCATCACGATGGCCAGGACCAGCCATTCGGACATGGGTGTCTCCGTACTTCCGGGTACTTCCGTGGTGGGGCGGGGCGGCCCGGTGACCGTCAGCGGCCCCGGCGGGGCTTGAGCAGCGCGGCGGCGAGCACGGCCGGCGTGGTGGTGACCAGCATCAGGACGACGAGGGGCAGCCCGTCGCGCTGCGGCTTCGCCGGGAGGGGGCGGTGGGCCCGTACGGGCTGCACGGTGCTCGTGATCGGCCGTACGCGCGGCGGTGCGGGCGTGGGGCGAGGCGTCGTGCGGGGCGGGGCCGCGACGGGCACGGGTACCGGCGCGGGTGCGACGCCGGGCTCCGGGGCCGCCGGCGGCGGCCCCGGCGCGGGCGGTGCGGCCGGCGGGCTCGACGAAACCGTCGGTGAGGGAGTGGGTGACGGCGTCGGCGTCGGCGAGGGCGTGGGAGAGGGCGTCGGGCTGGGGGTCGGTGACGGCGTGGGAGAAGGCGTGGGAGAAGGCGTAGGCGACGGCGTGGGCTTCGGCGGGCGGGTCGGACACCCGTGCAGCACCCGCACCGACACCTTCACGGACACCCGGACCGGACGCGGACCGGACGCGGAGACCGCGGCATGCGCGCACACGACGCCCGGCACGTCCACGCGCGTGTCGACGGACACGTGGAAGGACGGAACCGGCCACTGCCGGCTGTCCGCGTGCGTACCAACACGCCCCGTTGGCAGGGTCGTTGAGGCCGGCAGCGACGTCGAAGGAGCGGGCCGGGGCGCCGGCGACCGCGGCACCGCGGACACGCCCGCGGTTACGGATCCTCGCTCATGTCCCCCACCTCCCCCCGGGTCCCCACCCGTGGCGACGGCCACACCCACCCCCTGCGCACCGAGGAGGACCGTCGCGGCCACCAGTGCGCTCAACTGCTGCCATCGGGCCACATCAGCACGTTATGGGCGCAAGCCGGGACACAGGTAGCACTATCACTTGGACTGATGAATGGGACGTTTGTCCGATGGTTCACCCACGGGAGCATCAGTGCCGGACAGGGGTGCCATCGCCCCGTCAACCGCCCCGCGGCGCTCCCTGCGTACGCCGGGTGCGCACGTCGCGCGCCCGTCCCGTCCACCGGGACGGACTAAGCCGGCATGCGGGCCCCGACGGGGCGTGAGACGTTCGCCGGGTGAGGCAATCCTTGATCGCCGCGGTGCAGGCCGGCGCCGGTATGACCGTCGCCGGGCTCACCGTCGTGGCGTTGCTGCTGCTGGGGGTCGCCGCGCTCCGCCTGTCGAGCGCGGGCCGTACGGACCCGTCGGACGAGGCGCGGTCGCTGGCGCTCGCGCTGTACGGCTGCGGGGCGGCCGTGGTGTCGCTTGGCCTGTTCGTGACGGTGATATAGCGCCACCACGGTGCGAAGCGGCTACAGCCAGCCGTTGCGCCGGAAAGCCCGGTGGATGACGAGGCAGGCCGTTGCCATGACGCCGATGACCAGCGGATATCCATACGTCCAGCGCAGCTCCGGCATGTGGTCGAAGTTCATTCCGTAGACGCCGCACACCATCGTGGGCACCGCGATGATCGCCGCCCACGCAGTGATCTTGCGCATGTCCTCGTTCTGGGCGACGGTCACCTGCGCCAGGTGCGCCTGGAGGATGGAGTCCAACAGCCCTTCGTACGCGGCGATCTGCTCGCCCACCCGTGCGAGGTGGTCGACGACGTCCCGGAAGTACGGCTGGATGGCAGCGCCGATCGGCGGGGCGGGCGGCTGCTCCGTGGCGAGCGCGAGCAGGGGGCGCTCCAGCGGCCCCGACGCCCGCTTCAGCTCCAGGAGTTCCCGTTTGAGCTGGTAGATCCGGCCCGCGTCGGCGCGGCCGGCGGACGCGCTGAAGACGGCGTTCTCCACCGCGTCCACGTCCTGTTGGACGGCGTCCACGACGGCCAGGTAGTCGTCCACGACCTGGTCGGCGATGGCGTGCAGCACGGCCGCCGGCCCCTTGGCGAGCTGCGCGGGCTGGGTCTCCAGGGCCTCCCGCAGCGGCCCGAGCGAGCCGTGCCGCCCGTGCCGCACGGTGATCACGAAGTCCGGTCCGGCGAAGACCATGAGCTCGCCGGTGTCGACGACCTCGCTGGTCGCGGTGAGCTCGGCGTGCGCCACGTACACGCAGGGCTTGAGGACCGCGAAGAGGGTGTCCCCGTACCGCTCGACCTTGGGGCGCTGATGGGCGTGGACGGCGTCCTCGACGGCGAGCGGATGCAGTCCGAACACCTCGGTGAACACCGCGAACTCCACCTCGGTGGGCTCGTGCAACCCCACCCACACGAAGCCGCGGCCCTTCTTGCGGACCTGCCGCAGCGCCTCCCGCGCGTCCCCGTCGCACGGCTGCCGCACCCCGTCCGCGTACACGACGCAGTTCACCACGGCGCTGCCGAGCGGCGAGCGGGCGGGGTGGGAGAGGTCGACGGGACGGCGGCGGTGCGCTCGGCGCATCGCGCGCCGAAGCGTCCGGATCATCGGCACAGTGGGCTCCTTCGGGACGAGTCAGTGTCCCACTGACGGCCGACTGATGGAGGAGTTGTGCCATAGGGCCTGTCTTACGGATCTCGCTGGGTTCGCGTGGCCTGGCACCGCTCCCCCCGGGCCTTCGGCCCGGGAGGTGCCGGCCTCCGCGAGGACGGCGAGCGCGGTGGGCAGGGCGATCGGCTGCCCGCTCGGCCCTCGGACGTCGGGTTCGAGCCCGAAGGCGTACCCGCCGTCCGCGCTGCGGTACGCCTCCAGGGCGGCGAGGACGCCGTCCGGATCCGGGGCGGCGCCGAAGTGCAACAGGAAGCGCCGCTGTTCCAGCACGCGCCCGGAGGTCCACAGGAAGCGCTCGGCGCGCGATGACGTCGTTCAGTGAGCCCATACCCGGACCGTAGGTCGCCGGCCACGGCGCGCATTGAACGATTCGGACGCTCCTGGTGCCTTGGCGGCGCCGGCCAACGACCGTACGGTGACGCCGTGGACAGCCGCGACCCGGACCTCCCAGACCCCTTGGACGCCGACGAGCACCCGGGGAACTGGATCGACGAGGCGTTGGGCGACGAAGGCGCCGACGGAGAGTTCGTCGCCGGGCTGGACGCCCTCGACCGGCTCGACATCGTCATCAGCACCACGTGGGACCTGACCGTGCAGATGGAGGCGGCCTTCCACAAGGCGGTGCAGGACGCCGTCCACGCCGACCACGCCTGGGCGGAGATCGGCGAACGCCTCGGCCTCACCGAGCAACAGGCGCGCCACGAGTACGGCCGCGGCGAGGTCTTCCTCCAGGACCCCGCGCCCGGCGTGACCCGAAGCGCGGAGCTGACGTCCGCCCTGGTAGCGGCGCACCGGGCGACGGTCGAGGGCCGCGGCCCCGACGTGGACACCGACCACTTGCTGGAGGGCCTGCTGAGGGGCGACGGCACCGCGTCCGCGGTCCTGAACGCACTGGGCGTGACGCGCGAACGGGTGCGTACGGCATGGCTGCGCATGGCCGACCCCAGGCCCCGGAAGATGGTGCTCCAGGGCTACTCGGCGCCCGCCAGGACCGCGGTCGCGGCGGCGGAGCTGCACGCCGTGGAGACCACCCCGGAGGGCACCCCGGTGGTCGCCGCCACCCACCACCTGCTCGCGGTCCTCCTCGCGGACCCGTCGTCCCGCGCCTGCGTGGCCCTCGCCGAACTGGACGTGTCGCCCCGGGTTGTACGCCACGTCCTGTCCGCGCACACCCCACCCCCGCGCAACTTGATGGGCCGCCGCTTCCGCTACGGGCCGCGACCGGGGCCCGCGGCGCCCTGACCCGCAGCCCGGCCAGGTGACCCCTGATCCGCGCTCCCGCCCCGGGGCGCACTGACCCGTACCCCGCTGACAACTCGCCGCTCCGAGGGGAGGATTGCGGGCATGGCACCCGTCGCCGACCGCCCCCGCGCCCTGTCCTTCGACTCCGTCGCCCCGCAGTACGCCGCCACCCGCCCCGGCTATCCGCCCGCCCTCTTCAACGCCCTCGCCGAACTCGTCGGACGCCCGCTCGCCGGCGCGGACGTCCTGGACTGCGGCGCCGGCACCGGGATCGCCACCCGGTTGCTGCGCGCCCGCGGCGCGCGCGTCGTCGCGCTGGAGCCCGGTGCGGGCATGGCGGGCGAGCTGCGCCGGGCCGCGCCGGACGTGCCGTTGGTGCGGGGCGAGGGCGACCGGCTCCCGTTCACGGGCGGCAGCTTCGACCTGGTCACGTACGCACAAGCCTGGCACTGGACGGAGCCGGCCCGTTCCGTGCCCGAAGCGCTGCGGGTGCTGCGTCCGCACGGCGCGCTGGCGCTGTGGTGGAACCAGGCCGACGTCCGCGTCCCGTGGGTGGCGGCGGAGGACGCCCGGCTCGCGCCCTTCTCCCGCGACTTCCCCACCACCGTGGCCGAGCAGTTCGGGCCGTTCCCGGTCCGGGTGTCCACCCGCGAGGTCACCTGGTCCCGCCGCGTCACCCTCGACGAGCACGTTCACAACCTCGCCACCCACTCCCACTTCGCGGTCATGGACCCGGCCGAACGAGCCGAACTCCTCACCGCGAACCGGGCCGCGCTCGCCCGGCTCTTTCCCGTCGGCGAAGTGGAGGAGCCGTACCGGTGCGGGCTGACTGTCGTCCGTCGGATCGACGGCTGAGGGCCCGACCACCCGCGTTCGAGGAGGCCGTGTGCGTGCGATCGTGTTCGAGGAGTTCGGCGGGCCGCTGGCGGTGCGGGACGTGGCCGATCCCGTGCCGGACCGGGGTGGGGCGGTGGTCCGGGTCGAGGCCACCGGGCTGTGCCGCAGTGATTGGCACGGCTGGCGCGGCCACGACCCCTCGATCGCGCTGCCGCACGTCCCCGGCCACGAACTCGCCGGGACGGTCGAGGCCGTGGGCGCCGACGTGACGCGGATACGGCCGGGGCAGCGGGTCACCACCCCGTTCGTCTGCGCCTGCGGCCGTTGCCCGGCCTGTGCGCGCGGCGCCCAGCAGGTGTGCGAGCGGCAGGAGCAACCCGGATTCACGCACTGGGGGTCCTTCGCGCAGTACGTGGCGCTGCGGCACGCCGACGTGAACCTCGTGCCGCTGCCCGACGACGTCACCGCCACCACCGCGGCGAGCCTCGGCTGCCGTTTCGCGACCGCGTTCCGGGCCGTGGTGGACCAGGGCGGGGTGCGGCCGGGGGAGTGGACGGCGGTGTACGGCTGCGGCGGCGTCGGGCTCTCCGCGGTGATGGTCGCTGCGGCGGCCGGCGCCCGGGTGATCGCCGTCGACGTCGCGCCCGGCGCACTGGAGTTGGCGCGCCGCTTCGGCGCGGAGGTCTGCGTGGACGCCTCCGCCGCCGGACCGGACGTCGCCGCGTCGGTGCGGGAGGCGTCCGGCGGCGGCGTCGACCTCTCCCTCGACGCGCTCGGCTCTCCCGAGACCTGCACCCGCTCGGTGGCGAGCCTGCGCGCCCACGGTCGCCACGTCCAGATCGGCCTGCTCCCGGACGGCGTCCGGCTCCCCATGGACCGGGTGATCGCCCTGGAGCTGTCGATCCTCGGCAGCCACGGCATGCCGGCCCACGCCTATCCGGCCCTGATGTCCCTGGTCGCCTCCGGCGGCCTCCGCCCCGATCTGCTGATCACCCGCCGGCTGTCCCTCGCCGAAGCGCCCGCGGCCCTGGCGGGTCTCGACGGGCCGGGCGTCCCCGGGGTCACCGTGATCGGGCCGTACGACGACTGAACGCAGGGGACGCCGGCGATGGCGTCAGCTTGTGGCGCCCGGGGCGCCGCCGAGGCTGATTTCGTTGCCGTCCGGGTCCCGGTAGACGACCTTGGTCACACCGCCTTCGTACGTCTCGCGCCGCGCCGGCACGATGCCGCGGTCGGCGGCCCCGGCGACCCGGTCGTCGAGGTCGTCGACGAACGACAGCACCAGGGCGTTTCCCGCTCGTTCGGGGTCCTGCACGATGTAGACGTAGCGGTGCTCGGCGAGCTCCCACACGGCCTCGACGTCGTTCGGCAGGAACGACGGCTGCGTGCCGAAGAACTTCTCGTACCAGGGGAGCGCGGCGCGGTGGTCGGTGACGGGGATGCCGGCGAAGAGGTCGAGGGCCATGCCGTCCTCCAGGTGCGGTCGAGGTGTCGACGGTAGCGGCCGTCGGCCGGTCACATCAGCTTGGACCACCACGAGCCGATCAGACGCTCCCACGCCCCGCGCGGGCCGCCGCCGTTGCCGTCCGTGCCGTCCTTGCTGCCGTTGCCGGTCTTGCCGCCCTGGGCCGCCCGCTCGTACATCTTCTTCGCCGTGGCGCCGAGGACCTCTCCGTACATCTTGGTCGGGGTCATGGAGTCCAGCGACCCGTTGACGGAGACGAGGACGCCCTTGCCGGTGGCGGCGTCGAAGTCGGCGAGCCACGGGCCGCCGCTGGAGCCGCCGGTCATGTCGCAGGGGATGACCTGCGTGCCGTGCTCCTTCTTCGTCTTGCCGGTGCACTGGAGGAGCTGTTCGCCGCGCTGCGGGCGGGTGGCGGAGTAGCCGAAGGAGGTGACGGTGCCGCCGACGGGGCGGTTGAAGGCGACGGGCAGGCCGCCGGCCGCGTCGGTGAGCTTGCGGCCGTCCTTGTTGGCGTCGACGGTGAGCGCGGCGACGTCGTTGTTGGAGTCCTCCTCCCAGGTGCGCGGGGAGGCGACGGTGCGGACCGCGAACGCGCCGTGCGGCGCCTTGCCCTTGGCGTAGCCGGGCACGAACACCATCGTGGTGTTGGTGTTGACGGGGGAGGAGCCCCGGCGCACGCAGTGCGCGGCCGTCATGACGGCCGATTTGTTGGCGCTCTTGACCGCCGTGGCCGTGCACCAGGTGTCGGCGCCCCGCGCGTTGACGAAGAAGAGCCGTCCCACGGAGTTCAGCGCGGGGCCCTGCCACGGCTTCGCCATCGGGCCGGTCTCGCCGAGGTCGACGGACTTGCCGACGGCCTTCATGCGGGCCGGCGTCCAGTAGGCGAGGGCGTCGCGGCGCTCCTTCGCGGTGTACGTCAGGACGGAGACCGGGTCGGCCGCGGTCGCGCCGGCCTGCGCGGTCGCGGCCATCGCGGGGACGGGGGCGGCGAGGACCAGGGCCGTACCTGCCACGACGAGTCCGGTGGCCCGGCCACGAAGACGCCGGGTCGCGGAGGTCGATGTCTCGGTCATGGCGGCTGTCTCCTCAGCTGGTGCGGGCGGCGAACTGATCGTCAGTCTGCACCGGCGGAGGGGGGATCTCGCCTGCTCAGCGCGGGCTGTCGACGTCCCGTGACACACGTGTGCGGATTCGGGCACACACGTGACGCGATCACGGTCGGCCCCCGGGGATCTTCAAAGAAGCTTCAAGGGAGCTTCAGCGGCCTGCCTGTTCGAAGATCAGGGCCGTGACACGTTCCCGCCCGCGTTGTGGATCATCCGCTGGAGCACCTTCAGCGTGATCAGGTACTCCTCGTCAGTGATGCCCGCGTGCACCCGGTCGCGGTTGGCGCGTTGGGTCTCGGCGGCGTGCCGGTGCAGTGCGCGGCCCTCGTCGGTGAGGCGCAGCCGGGCGTCCGCGTCCTGGACGAGCAGCTTCCGTTCCACCAGGAGGTCGATGTCGGGGGCGAGGCCGCCGGCGCCGACGTCGAGGTTGGCCTGCTGGGCGGTGATCACCTCGTCCCGGGTGGCGCCGTCCTCGCCGTGCAGCACCTGGTTCAGCACCCACCACTGCGGCTGGGTGACCCCGATCGCCGCGAGCCGTCCCCTGGCGTACGCGAGCAGCGTCTTGTTCGCGGCCCACGTCCAGTACCCGGCCGGCTGCCTGACCAGGTCCGCGTCCTCGTGCGAGTACTCCATCACGCCACCTCTTCCGCTTGCCCCGCGCCGTACTCGCCCGCCGGATCGGCGGGCTCGTCCCGCACCGTAGGACCTCAACTGCGGCTGAGGTCAAGTGTGTTGGCGATCACCGGATGCGGGGGTTATCCCCACTCGAAGGACGCCAGACCGCCGGATGGGCCGGGTGGCCCGGGGTGATCACCCTTGGATCATGGCTAGTTACTACAAGGCAGCAGCTCTGACCCTGTCCGTCGTCACCGGCGTCACGACCCTCACGGGCACTTCCGGGGTGGCCGGAGCCTCCGGTGCGAGTACGTCGCGGGCGCCGACCGGGACTTTCGCGCCGGCGCTCGATTGGAAGGCGTGTGCCAAGCCCGGTGGGCCGGCCACGCAGGAGTGCGCCACGTTAGAAGTGCCCCTCGACTACCGCGACCCGGGCGGTGCGAAGGCGTCCATCGCCGTGTCGCGGGTACGCAGCGAGGACCCGGGCGAGCGGCGCGGCACGCTCCTGATCGTCCCCGGCGGGCCCGGCTCCTCCGGGGTGCAGCGGCTGACGCAGAAGGCGGCGGCGCTGCGGCAGCAGGTGGGCGATGCGTACGACCTGGTGAGCCTGGATCCGCGCGGCGTCGGCGGCAGCACCAGGGCGGAGTGCGGGCTCCCCGAGGCGGACCGGTATCTGACGTCCATGCGGACCTGGCCCGACGCGGACGGCTCCATCGCGGAGGGCACGGAGCGCTCCCGGCGCGTGGCCGAGCTGTGCGCGCGCAACGGCGGTGCCGTGCTGCGCAGTTTCAGCAGTGTGAACGAGGCGCGTGACATCGACCGGCTGCGGCAGGCGCTCGGCGAGCGCAAGCTGTCGATCTGGAGCACCTCGTACGGGGCGTACGTCACGGCGGTGTACGCGCAGAAGTTCCCGCACCGCACCGACCGCTTGGTGCTGGACAGCAACGGCGACCCCGACCACCGCAGGGTGGCCCGCGGTTGGCTGGCGAACAACGCCCGCGGGGTGGAGGACCGGTTCCCCGACTTCGCCGCCTGGGCGTCGGACCCGGCGCGGGGGGCCGCGCTGCGGCTCGGCGAGAGCCCCGAAGAGGTGCGGGAGCTGGTCATCGACCTGATGGCGCGGCTGGACCGGCAGCCGAAGCCGACGGCCCATCCGAAGCTGAAGCTGACGGGTGCCGCGCTGCGTCAGTCGTTGCTGGACGCGCTCTATGACGACGCGCGGTTCGAGGGCCTCGCGAAGCTGATCAAGGCCGCGCACGAACCGGCCGGTGTGCCGGTGCTCGATCCGGTCCAGACGGTGGCGCTGCCGGACTCCGACGTGGCCATGACGTTCGCCGTCATCTGCAACGACGTGCGCTGGCCGGGCGCGGTGGCCGAGTACGAGCGGGCCGTGGCCGCCGACCGGGCGCGCTACCCGCTCACCGGTGGCATGCCCCAGAACATCACGCCGTGCGCCTTCTGGAAGAACGACCAGCAGGAGGAGCCCACCCGAATAACGCCGGACGGGCCCTCCAACATCCTGATGATCCAGAACCGTCGCGACCCCGCGGTACCGCACTCCGGCGCGTTGGAGATGCGCCGGGCCCTGGGAGACCGGGCCCGGATGGTCACCGTCGAGCGGGGCGGGCACTCGGTGTACCTGGGGACGGGGAACGCCTGCGGGGACCGGACGGTGACCGAGTTCCTGACGACGGGGAAGCGGCCCGGGCGGGACGTCTCCTGCCCGGGCTGACCCCCACCCCGTAGGCCATGCGGTCGCGCGGCGGGCCCGGTCACGCGGCGGGGCGGTCCGCCTTCAGTACCTCCAGCAGGCTGGAGAAGCTGTCCGCCCCGTGACCGGCGTCCATGCCGCGGCGGAAGACCTCCACGACGGTCGCCGGCAGGGCGGTGTCCACGCCGGCGTCGGCCATCGTGTGCAGCACGTGCTCGGCGCTGGCGACCCCCATCGCCAGCCGGTCCACGTCGCCCTCGTGGTTTCCGGCGTCGATCCGCTCCGCGTAGAAGGCGGTGAAGGTCTCCAGGCTGGCGAGGGTGGCCCTGGCGTGGTCGAGGATGTCGGCGACCTTGAGGCCGTGGGCGTCCGCGAGGGCGACTGACTGGAGCATGCTGAGCATCGACGTCCAGAACATGCCCATGCCGAGCTGGTACATCAGCGCGGCGAGGCCGGGCTCCTCGCCCAGGTAGTCGGGGCGGGTGAGCACGCCCAGGGTGTCCCGGTGCCGCTCGAAGGCGTCGGCCGGCCCGCTGTAGAAGGTGTTCATGTTCTCGGTGTCGCCGATGCCGGACGGCGGGCTGGCGACCCCGCCGGTGAGCATCGTCGCGCCGTGGCCGGCGATCCAGCGGGCGCCCTCGCGGGTCTTCTCGGGGGTGTCGGAGCTGAGGTTGACGACGACCCGGCCGGCGAGCGCGTCGGCGGCCGGGTCGAGGATCGCGTACATCGCGTCGTAGTCGGTCAGGCTGAGCACCACCAACTCGTTGGCGCGCAGCGCTTCCGAGACGTCGGCGGCGAGCACGGCGCCCTGCTCGACGAGGGGTTCGGCCCGCGACGGGGTCCTGTTCCAGACGGTCACCTCGTGTCCCCGGTCGAGGAAGGTGCGGACCATGGCCTGACCCATGGGGCCGAGTCCGATGACGGTGACGGGGCGGGCGGCGGCGGGGGTGGTGGCGGCAGGCATGGCTGTCTCCCTCAGCTCTAGAATGAGCGCTCTATTTAGAGCACTGACGCGACTGTAGCACGGCACTAGAGCGAGCGTTCTATCTAGAGGGGGCCGCTACCGGCGTCAGTCGGTGAGCGGTCGGTCCGGGGTGACCTCCCGGACGTGGACGACCGCGTCGAACCAGTCGCCGAGCGCGCCGCCCGCCATGTGGTGCTCGGCGTGCTCGGCGGCGTCGAAGCCGGGGCCCACGACCCGCGTCCTGGTGGCGGCGTCGAGCCAGGACGCCACGGGCTCGGGCCGTTCGCCGCGCAGGTCAAGCAGGTACGCGGCCGGGGCGGCGCTCCCCAACACGGCCTCGGCGAACTCCGCCGGCGGCGCCGGCACCCGGGCGCCGCCGGACCCGGGACCGGCGATGGTGCCGTGGTGGAAGGTGAGGCCGATCGAGACGTAGTCGGACCCGTAGTGCCGGCGCAGGTGGCCGCCCGCGTTGCGGTGCGTCAGCGGCGGGGAGGAGGGCGAGACCGTCCGCGGGTCGCCGATCGCGGTGTGTCCGAGCCCGCCCCAGTAGACGATCCTGTCGCCCTCGTTCCCGGGGTGCTCGTGCCACTCGATCACGTGCCGGGCCAGGTCGCGTTCGATGCCGGCCAGGCCGTCTTGTGGCACGGCGGGCCGGTGGCCGGGCACCGGCCCGGTGAACCGGACCGGGTCGTCGGGGTGTTGCAGGTTGTACGAGCGCATCCACTCGACGGCGCCGAGGACCTCCGCCGACTGCCAGAAAGACCGGGCCCCCGCCAACAGGGCCCGCGGGTCGTCCGGTCCGCCGCTGACGTACGCGTCGAGCCCGACCCTCGCCGCGTCGTCCCCCTCCAGCACGACGGCGCGGAACCCGGCCTCCTCCACGAGCAGCCGCAGGGCCCGGTGCGCGAGCGCGGACAGCTCGTGCGTCTGGCGGGACGAGACGCCGAGCGCCACCACTCGGGCGTCGCCGACCAACGGCACCAGCGGCCGGAGGTCGGTCAGCGGCGCCAACGGGTCGAAGGCGGTGAGGGGGTGGGCGCGGTCCTCGATCCACGGGACGACGTGACGGGCGACGTGAGCGGCGACGTGACGGGCGGACTGGGCAGGCCGAGTGGACACGGCGGACTCCTCCGATGAGCGTGAGCGCGAGCGCGGGTGTGCTCGTGCGTGGTGCCGGGCCGCGCCCGGCTGCGGCCGACGCCGCACCAGGAGCCTCGAACATCAACCAAACCTGAGGTCAAGCCCCGGGGTCCCGCAGCACCGGCACCGAACGCTCCGTCGCCCGTACGATCGCCGCCTCCACCGCCGCGATCCGCTCCGCCAGCTCCCCGAACGGATCCCGCTCCCGCGCCCTCGTCCGCCCGTACGCCTCCTTCACCGCCGCCCAGCGCGCCGCGTCCGGCCCGTCCAACGCGCCCCGCAGCTCCGCCAGCTTCAACACGTTCGCCTCGGTGTCACCGGGCAGGGCCCGCGCCTCCGCCGTGTAGTGGTCGGTGACCACCGCCGCCAGCTCCGCCGCGTCCATCGCCGGGCTGAGCCGCTGCACGATCCGGTTCATGTCGCGGTACGACCCCTGGAGCCGGAACGGCGGCTCGGTGCGGGCCTCCTGCGAAACGCCCGCAGACGCGATGTACGCCGCGTTCACCGCGAGGACCGTGCGCCGCGCCGCCAGCACGTGCCGCAGCAGATCCACGACCTGCGCCAACTCGCCCGGCTCGTACGGGTGCACCAGCCCGCCGCGGTCGGCACCCGCGTCGCCCGCGGCCAGCCGCACCAGCAGCTCCACGTCGCCGCGCTCCCGCCCGGCGAGCGGCGCCAGCAGCGGGTGCGAGGTCAGCGCGTTCTCGACGAAGCTCAGCTCGAACGCCTCCTCCCGGCCCGTCAGCACGTCGCCCAGGTCCCACACGTCCGCCCGGTTCGCCAGCATGTCCGGCAGCCGGAACCGCTCCCCGGACTCGGTGTACGGGTTGCCCGCCATGCACACCGCGAACCGCTTCCCCCGCAGGTCCCGCCCGCCCAGCCGCCGGCTCGCGTCGCACAGCGGGATGAAGCGCTGCAACAGCTCCGGCGAGGTGTGCTGGATGTCGTCCAGGTACAGCAGCACGTTGTTCCCCGCCGCCAGCGCGAACTCGACCTTCGCCAACTCGGCGCGGGCCGCGGCGTCCGGCGCCTGCGCCGGATCGAGCGAGACCGTGTCCCGGCCGAGCGCCGGACCGTCCACCTTCACCAGCAGCAGCCCCAGCCGCTGCGCCACGTACTCCACCAGCGTCGTCTTGCCGTAGCCCGGCGGCGACAGCAGGAGCAGCAGCCCGCCGCTGTCGGTGCGCTTGTCGTCGCCTGCCGCGCCGATCTGCCGGGCGAGGCTGTCGCCGACCAGCGGCAGGTACACCTCGTCCACCAGCCGGTTGCGGACGAACGCGGTCATCACCCGCGGCCGGTGCTCGGCCAGCCGCAGCCGCTCCCGCTCGGCCGCCACCAGCGCCGTGCGCAGCTTCTGGTACGCCCGGAAGCCCGGCACCTCCCGCGCGGCGAAGTCGGCGGTACGGGTCAGGAACTCGTCCAGCCGGACGGTCAAGGAGCCCCGGCGCACCCGGGGGTGGTCGCCGAGCAGCCCGGTCACCGTCACCACCTGCCCCGCGGCCACGTCGTACCGCTCCAGCTTCGGACACAGCTCCAGCGCCACCGCCTCCGCGACCACGTCCGGCTCGGCCGCGACCACGTCGGAGTCTGCGTCGGTCGCCGCGTACGCGCCGAGCCAGCCCTCCACCAGCCGCCGCGCCTCCGCCGGGCCCAGGGCGTCCAGCACGTCCCGTACGTCGTACGACTCGTCCACCGCCTCGTGGAAGCCGGCCAGCAGCGCCCGCGCCGCGCCGCTCGTCGCGAAGGACCCGCCCGTCGCCAACTCCTCCACCAGGTACTCCGCGGCCACCGACGAGCCGACCGCGTCCGTGAGTTCGGCGTGCAGCGCGGCCAGCGCCGGCGACGGGCCGAACCGCTCCCGCGCCGCCACCAGCGACCGCGCCTGCCGCGCCCACCTCTCCCGTACGGCCCCGTCGGCGAGCCCGGACCAGAACAGCTGCGCCCGCGCCCGCTCCCCGCCCGGGAAGCGCAGCAGCCCCGCGGTGCGCCACAGCCCCAGCACGGCCCGCAGCAGCTCCTGCGCGTCGTGGTCGTGCACCCCGCGCTCGTAGCCCTCGTCGTACGCATCGGCCACCGCCCGCGCCACCAGCTCGGCCGGATCGCCGCCCGCGACCGCCGCCGGCAGCAGCCGCGCCGCCAAGTACTCGGCCCGGTAGACGTCCGGCGACTCCGACGGCAGCGACCGCGTCCAGTACGGTCGGGCAGCCGCGAACTCCGCGCCCTCCACCGGCGCCCGGAAGTCCGTGCCGGTCAGCGCGAACACCATGCCGTCGCCGCGCGGCACGAGGGTGAGTTCCGGCTCCTGCGCGGTCACCGCGAACCGGTGCCGGCCCAGCCGGATGGTGTCCCCGCCGTCCGCGAACAGCTCACGCCGGTCCCGCAGCGCCCGCCCCGCCTCCTGCCGGGCCGCCTTCAGCCGCCCCGCCAACTCCTCGGCGCGCACCGAGTCCCCGAGCGCCCGCAACTCGTCCGCGGTGCGCAGGATGCGGGCCACCATCGGATCGGAGCCGAAGTACGTGTGGACGGCGTCCGCGTCCGGCAGCGCCGCCGCCCGCCGCGCCACCGCCTCCAGCGCCCGCCCGGCCGACTGCGCCAGCCGCTCCGCGCGCCGCGCCCGGTCGTCCTGGAGCGCCTGCCGGCGCGCCGAGAACGCCTCGTACACCTCCGAACGCCGCTCGGCGATCTGGGCGAGGAAGCCGTCGTGGTCGGCGAACCGGGACTCCAGGTCCTCCAGGTGCAGCAGCAGCCGGGCCAGCTGCGCGTCGCACTCCTCAGGCGTCGCCGCCGCGGCCAGCGCACCCGTCACCGACTGCGCCAACAGCGCGAACTCGGCGGCGAACTCCGCCCGCCCCTCCTGCTCCGCCAGCTCCCGGCGGCGGCCCACGAGCGTGGCGCGGGCCCGGTTCACCGCGCCGACGACACCGGCGACGCGCTCCAGGATGCCGGTGCGCACGGTCGCGTCCGCGACCTCAAGACCGGTCACGACCTCCGTCAACGTAGCCAGCCCCGCGGCCCGTTCGTCCAACCGCGCCACGATCTCGTCCGCCTCGGCCGCGGTCGTCAGCGCGGCGGCCCGGTCCGCGAGCGCCGCGACCTCGGCGGCGTAGCCGGCGAACGCCTCCGCCCGCTGGAGGAACGCCACCGCACGGCGCGCGGCGGACGCGGTGTCCGCCTCCACGTCCTCGGCGAGCGCGTCGATCGCCGCGACGTCCGCGTACCGCAGCTCCTTCAGCGTCACCAGCCGGCCGCGCGCCGCCCTCAGTTCGGCGATCCGCGCGATCCACTCCTCCGCGGACGCCGGCGCCTCGCCCCGCACGCGGCGCACCAGCCGCGCCACGGTCGCCGCGGCCTCGGCGAGGGCCTCCGCCGCCGAGCGGGTCAGCGCCCGCACGGTCGCGAACTCCTCCAACGCCCGCTCCGCGGTCTCCCGGACCTCGGTCAGCGGGGCGCGCAGATCGCCCACTTCGGCGTCGCCCAGCCACGGATGGCGGTCCGCGGTCCGCTCGCAGTCCGCGACCAGCGCCTCGTACAGCTCGACCGTCGCGGTCCCCTCCGCGTCCCCGACGGCGGCGGCGCGGCGCGCCAGCGCGAACGCGTCCGCGACGCCCCGCACCAGGTCCGCGTTGCCGATCCGGGCGAGCGGGCCGCCGCCGTCGGGCGCGGGGTGCGCGTCGGAGACGTACGGGCTGCGCCACAGCCGCACCCGGTGGACCCGGGACGGCTCCTCGGCGCCGTGCAGGGCGAGGAGCAGCCCGTCGTCGAAGAGGGCGTACGCGTCGCAGGTCAGCGGCGCCGCGACGGTCTCGCGGATGGTGTCGTACGGCAGTAGCCGACACCCGGCGCCGTTGCGGAACGCGTACAGCACGTTCTCGCCGCCGGGCGACTGCACGGTGCGCTCGAACTCCATCGGTCCGCCGGTCGCGTCCGAGGTCTCGAAGGTCCGCACCGTGCCGTTGGTCAGGCAGTAGCCGCCGGGGAAGACGATGCCCTGGTCGTCGGGGAGGCGACGGCAGGACTCCCCGATGCCGTCGAGGCGCACCACGGTCGCGGTGAGGGTGTCGACGACGAGGTGCCGTACGACGTCCTCGTTGTACGGGCGCACCCGCAGCAGCACCAGCGTGCCCACCCGGGCCCATGCGACCTCCGCGTCCGCGAGGGCCTGCGACGGGTCGTCCACGGGCTCGCTGTGCACGCCGCCTGGCGATTCGGTGTCGTCGACGGTCTTCACGGTCAGCGCGCCGCCGGTCGCCGCGACGAACACCCCGTCCGTGACGCGCACGTGCGGATGGCGCCCCGGCGCGTGGTCGTCGCGGGTGGTCTCCGTCCACGTCACGTCCTGCGCCGGCGGCGCCTCGGCGAGGTCGCGCTCGCCGCGCGCGTCCAGGAACGCGCGGGGCGCGAGCGACCAGCGCAGTACGCGCACGTCCTTCTCGCCGGTCCGGAACACGGCGAGCAGCCGGCCACCGGTGACGCGCAGCCGCTCCAGGCGTGCGCCGCGGAAGTAGCGGCAGAGCGCGGCGAACTCCGCGAGGAACGCGGGGTCGTCGAGGAGGCCCGGGACGGCATCCGGGGCCAACGGGTTCAACTCGCGGTCGTACAGCGCGAACACGTCGCCGACGGCGGTGTCCGGGGAGAGCGCGGCGGGCGGGTCGCAGGCGAGGAGCAGTGCGCCGCCGATGGCGACGGCGTCGCGGGGGAGGGCGGGGGCGGTGGTGCGGAGCTGGACGGTACGGGCGAGCTGGAGCTCGGCGGCGCCGAACGCGGTGGTGCGGCTGGAGTTGAGGGCGTCGGCCCGGCGCTGCAACTCGCGCGCGCCCCGCCGCAGCCGCGCGCGCAACACGCCGTACTCCCCGTGCTCCCCGAGCCCCCCGCTGCCGCTGCCGGTGTCCGTCTCCATGCGACCTCCTCGTCTGTACGTGTACGTCTACGCGCCGAGTCGCGGCGCACTGCCGTTGGCTTCGCGCGCCTGAGGACCTCGCCGTGCCCCTGCGGCCTGATGGTGGGCTTGTCGCGCAGTTCCGCCCCTTGTGCCCTGCGGGCACGGGGGGACCCCAGCGCCCTGACGTACTCGCCGTCTCCCTGCGGGTGCGTCGGTCTCTGCGGCCCGGTGGTGGGCTTGTCGCGCAGTTCCGCCCCCTACGCCCAGAGGGCGTGGTGGTACCCCCAGCGCCCCTGTTTCGCTGCCCTTGTCGTTTCTCTGCGGGGCACGAGTATGGCTTTCCCCTACGCCCGCAGGGCGTGGGCAATTAGGGGCGCGGGGAACTGCGCGGTCAACCACAGTGCACCCGCAGAGACCAGTGCTCCCGCAGGGGAACGGCGAGGCTGTCAGGGCGCTGGGGGTCCCCCCGTGCCCGCAGGGCACAGGGGGCGGAACTGCGCGACAAGCCCACCACCGGGCCGCAGAGACCAACGCTTCCGCAGGGAGACGGCGAGTACGTCCCAGCGCGCCAGGCACGCGCAAGCACCCGCAGCAACCGGAGGCGTCCCCGGCGGGGCGCACATCACGCGCGCCCCGCCAAGAGCCCGCCGCTGCCGCCCCCCGCGCGGCAGCGACGGAGTCGTGGGTCGGGTCACCCCGAACCGTTGCCGTTGCCCCGCGCAGCGTTCAGCAGCTCGCCCAGCTGCGCCTCCACGCCCGCCCCCGCCGCACCCGCCACCGCACCCGACCGCATCAGCTTCGTCAGCAGCGCCGACACCGTCAGGTTCTGGACGTCCGACGTGGACATCGAGCCCAGCACGGACGTCGCGTCCTCCGCGAAGGAGCGGGAGCCGTCGAGCCAGGGCTCCGCCAGGGTCCGCGCCGTCGCGGAGCCGTCGACGAACGCGTCCACGCCCTTGCCCAGCGACACCGCTCCGACCAGCCGGTCGAAGAAGACGGACTCCCCGCCGACGATGTCGATGTCCGCGTTCTCCAGCCCCGTCGCGAGCACCTGCGCCTGCGCCTGCGCGACTTCGCGCTGGACTTCGAGGCCCGCGAGGCGTACGTCCTTCTCCGCCTCCAGGCGCAGTCGGTACTCCTCGTGCGCCCGGGACGCCTCGTCGAGCGCCGCCATCGCCGCGGCCTTCTCGGTGATGCCGGTGGCCTCCGCCTTCAGGCGCTCGGCGAGCGCCGTCGCCTCCGCGCGGCCCGCCTTCTCGATCGCGTCGGCCTCCTTCTCGCGCACGGACACCGCCGCGAGCCCGGCCGCCGCCGCTTCCGCGCGCACGCCCTCCGCGAGGCGGATCTTGGCGCGGGCGTCGAGGTCCGCCGCCTTGGTGCGGGCCTCGGCGAGGGTCATCTCCTCCGCCGCCCGGTGCACCGCGGCCTGCTCCGCCGCCTCCGCCGCCTTGATGTCCTTGACCAGCCGCTCCTGCGCCTCGGCCTCCGCCGCGATGACCACGGCCTGCCGCTGCCGCTCGGCCTCCTCGACCGCGCGCAGCCGCTTGATGGACTCCTCCTGCTCGGCGACCGTGCGGTCCACCGCGACCCGCTCCCGGATCACCTCGGCGATCTCGCGGCGCTCGGCCTCGACCTCCTTGTCCGCGGAGATCCGGGTCAGTTCGGTCTCCCGGTCCCGGGCGATGACTTCGAGGAGCCGGTCCTTCTCGATCCGCTCGCTCTCGATCGCGATGACCCGCTCGCGGTTCTTCGCGGCGACGGCGACCTCCCTGGCCTGGTTCTCCCGCTGGACGCCCAGCACCTCCTCGGTCTTGAGGTACGCCGCCTGCGCCCGCAGCCGCTCCTCCTCGACGACCTTCGCCGTCTCGGCCTCCTCCCGGGCCCGTACGGTCTCGATCTCCCGGCGCTGCTTGATCTCCGCGTCGGCCTGCCGGCGCTCCAGCTCCAGGATCGCCTCCCGGGCGTCCACGTTCTGGCGGGTGATCTCCTTCTCCTCGTGCCGCTGGAACTCGTTGGTGCGCACGTGCTCCACGGCCGTCAGCTCGGTGATCTTCCGGATGCCCTGTGCGTCCAGGATGTTGTCCTTGTCGAGCTGTGCGAGCGGCGTCTGCTCCAGGTAGTCGATCGCCGCGTCCTCCAGGCTGTAGCCGTTCAGATCGGTGCCGATGACCTGGATGATCCGGTCCCGGAACTCGTCGCGCTTGGTGTAAAGGTCCGTGAAGTCGAGCTGCTTGCCGACGGTCTTCAGCGCCTCGGAGAACTTGGCGTTGAAGAGGTCCTGGAGGGTGCCCTGGTCGCTGGCCCGGGCGGTGCCGATGGCCTGGGCGACCTTCACGACGTCCTCGACGGTCTTGTTGACCCGGACGAAGAACGAGATGCGGATGTCGGCGCGGATGTTGTCCCGGCAGATCAGCCCGTCCCGCCCGGTGCGGGAGATGTCGATGGTCTTCACCGAGATGTCCATGACCTCGGCTTTGTGCAGCACCGGCAGCACGACCTGCCCGGTGAAGGTGACGTTGACGGTCCGCATCTTGGAGACGATGAGCGCCTTGCCCTGCTCGACCTTGCGGAAGAGCCGGCTGACGACGAGGACGACGGCGATGACGATGACGAGGACGACGGCGATCAGCACGCCGACGCCCAGGGTGATGGCGTCCATGTTGGGGTACCTCACGTGTGGATTCAGCAGAAGGCGGGGCGCGGCGCGGCGGCCGTCCGCAGGAGCTGACGGGCCCGGGGCCTCAAGGGAGGGAGGTCCTAGTAGGGCGCGACCCAGAAGAACTCGCCGGCTTCGTCGTACGCGTACAGCAGCCCGGTGCTGCCGCTCACGAGCGCGTACGCATCGGTCTGCCGGACCTGGACGAGCGCCGTGGAGCCGTCCCGCGCGGTGACCTCCGCCTGGCCGAAGTCCCCGTCCACCCGTCCCGTACGGATGGTGCAGGTCAGCCCGATGAAGTCGTGCCGGGACGGCCCGGGTTCATCGGGGAATAGCTTCGCCAGCGGTCGGACGAGCAGCCGCACCAGCACCCACGCGCCGGCCAGCGACCAGCCGAGGGCGGCGAGCCCCAGCGGCAGGACGACCGTCGCGCCGTCGCCGCCCTCGTCGCCGGCGTCGAAGAGCAGCACGCCGCTCGCCAGGCTCAGGAACCAGGCGATCGCGATCAGCAGGGACGCCGACAGGGCGACCGGCACGCCGCCGAGGTGGAGGGCGTGCGCGTCGACGTCGACGTCGAAGCCGTCGTGCTCGACGGCGCCGACCAGGACCAGCAGCCAGAAGCCGATGACGACGACGAGGGCGGCGGTCAGGAAGAGCGTGGGGAACCCGATGGCGGCTGCCACGAAAGCGTCCATGCCGGTCCCCCTCCCGTTTTCCCCCGCCGCCGGTTTCCCGGCGGTCCCTCCGTCGACTCCCGGTCGGCTCTCGGTCGCTTCCTGTCCCCGGCCAACGGAGGCCATCTTGTCCCGGTGCGCCGCCCTCCTGCACTGCCGCTGCCCGGCAGTCTTTACGCTTTCTTAATGCCGGATGCGCACAGAGCGGGGGAAACGATCATGCAGCTGCCGGAAGAACACCTCGACGGATACACCGGGATCCTGACCGACGCCTGCGCGACCGGGCGCCGGCTGAGCCGGGACGAACGGGCCTTGCTGAGGGCCCGCGGCGAAGGCGCAGCGGAAGCCGGCCTCGGGCTGCGCGCCGTGGTCCGCGCGCAACTCGCGCTCGCCCGTACCGTCGTCCCCGAACTGCCCAGGGCCGCCGTCGGCGACCTCCTCGCCACCGTCGAGGAGGCCGTCGACGCCTTCGCCGAGGGCCACGAGCGCGCCCAGCGCCTCGCCGTGCGCCAGGAGGAGGCGGCCCGCCGCGAGTTCATCGACGACCTGCTGTACGGCCGCAGCAACCTCGGCCACGTCGCCGAGCGCGCCGAACGCTTCGGCCTGCTGCTCTCCCAGGCGCACGCGGTAGCCGTGGCGCAGGGTGCCGAGCCGTACGACGACGGCTACCCCGTGACCCGCGGCATCGAGACGTCCCTGCTGGCCCGGTTCGGGGACCGCCACATCCTGCTCACCACCAAGGACGGCCGGGTCATCTGCATCGCCCCCGGCGACCAGGGCGAGGTGCTGCGGTACTTCGCCAAGCAGGCGTACGCGGCGATGGACGGCGGCCAGGTGGCCATCGGCCGCGCCCACCCCGGCGCCGGCGGCGTCGTCCACTCGTACGAGGAGGCTTTGAACGCCCTGGACCTGGCCGCCCGCATGGACCTCGACGACCCCGTGCTGCACGCCGCTGACCTGCTGGTCTATCCCGTGCTCACCCGCGACCGACAGGCCATGGCGGACCTGGTGCGCTCCGTGCTCGGCCCGCTGAAGTCGGCCCGCGGCGGCGCCCGTCCGCTGCTCGACACCCTCACCGCGTACTTCGACACCGGCTGTGTGTCGGCGGAGGCCGCGCGCCGGCTGTCGCTGAGCGTACGGGCCATGACGTACCGGCTCGACCGGATCCGCAAACTGACGGGCGCGGACCCGAGCGACCCCGTGCACCGCTACACCCTCCAGACCGCGGTCATCGGGGCGCGACTGCTGGACTGGCCGGAACAGGACCTGTGAACTACCCGTCCAACAAATGCCGGTAGTGGTCCTCGGCGGGTCCGTCGTCAGCGGCGGCGGCCCGTACGAAGGCGCGCACCGCCGCCGGGTCCGCGCGCTGCCAGGCGGGGACCGTGGCGAGCCAGCCGAGCGCGTCGTCGACGGGCTGCCCCGCCGCCATCAGCCGCACCGCGGCGTGCGCCGGGTCGACCCACGCCGGCCCGGTGGCGGCCCGCGCCCAGTCGACGACGTACGCGTGCCCGCCGGCCCGCCCGATGAGGACGTTGTGCGGCGCCATGTCGGTGTGCAGCAGCGTTTCCCCGGCCAACAGTTCGGCGTCCCCGGGCGCGAGGCGCCCCGAGTACCGCTCGACGAGCGCCGGTACGGCGACCCCGCGCGGCGCCTTCAACCGCGCCATCCGCTTGACCACCGAGTGCACCGCGGCCAGGTCGCCCGTCCCTGGGCGGAAGTCGGCGTGCCGCCCGTCGACGTGGATGAACGCCAGCACCAGCCACCCGTCGCCCCGCACCACGTGCCGCACCGCCGGCCCGACGCCTGCGACGGCCCTGTTGAGGCTCTGCTCGTAGCCGAGGGCCGCGGCGCGCTCGACGTCGTCGTCCCGTACGCCTTTGAGGAAGAGCCGCCCTTGACGTGCGGTGCGGACGACGGCCGCGAGTGAGCCGCCGCGCTCTTCGCCGCGCTCTTCGCCGACGGCGGTCGCCTCCACCACCGGTCCGGTCCGCTCCTCGACCTGCTCCCGTAAGCCGGCGGGAAGCCCTTCCCACCCGACGCGCTCAGGCATGCGCTCTTCCTCTCGTGTCGGCCCCGGTGCGGTCCGTGGGGGGCCA
Organism: Streptomyces sp. NPDC047315; assembly: GCF_040643215.1. Classification (NCBI taxonomy): domain Bacteria; kingdom Bacillati; phylum Actinomycetota; class Actinomycetes; order Kitasatosporales; family Streptomycetaceae; genus Streptomyces; species Streptomyces sp. NPDC047315. Next base: position 158,798 of record NZ_JBEYTZ010000024.1, read on the forward strand.
CCGGAGCCCGTGCGCCTTCCGTCCCATTCTCCTTCCTGAAGTACGGAGATGGTGCGCTCGTCGCTCGGTTGCGGATTCGCACACCCGGCTGCCGGCGGCAACCCGCGGACGCGTCGTCGTGGACGCGCCACCGTGGATGCGTCATCACGCGGGGAAAAGGACTTCGGGCCGCGTTCCCCACCGTGCGACGATCCCGGCAGGAACGGGCCAGACGACCGGCGACATGACCGGCGACATGAGGAGCGACATGACGGGAAGCGGCGGGCGCGACCGGACGGAGCTCCCCGACGCGGACGTCGTGGCAGCACACCGCTCCCTGCTGAGCAGTCTCCTCCCGCACGACGAACCCGATCAACTCGCGGTCCACGAAGGCCAGTTCCACCGGGTCGTCGTCGGCTCGGAGCGGGTGGTGTGCTTCGCGCGGACCGACGCCGCCGCGGGGCGGCTGCCCGAGCGGGCCGCGGTGCTGCGCGTGCTCGACGGGGTGGACCTCGGCTTCCGCACCCCGCGGCTGCTGGGGGAGGGGGCGTCGTACGTGCTGATGAGCCGGGTGCCCGGGGCGCCGTTGGAGGCGCGGGAGCTGGAGGACCCCGCGGTCGCGGAGGCCGTGGCGCGGCAGTACGCCGCCCTGCTGACGGGCCTCGCGGCGGCCGGCGCCGACGAGGGCGTACGGGCCGCGCTGCGCCCGCCGCCCGAAGGGGAGTGGCGGCGGTTCGCGGCCGAGGTGCGCGCCGAGCTGTTCCCGCTGATGACCGGGGCCGGCCGGGACCGCGCCGAACGCGAACTCGCGGCGCTCGACGCCCTGCCCCGTACCGCATCCGCCGTCGTCCACGGAGACCTCGGCGGAGAGAACGTGCTGTGGGAGACGGCGGCCGGCGTGCCGCGGCTGAGCGGCGTCATCGACTGGGACGACGTCGGACTGGGCGATCCGGCCGAAGACCTCGCCGCGGTCGGAGCGAGCTACGGCGAGGGCCTGCTGGACCGCGTGCTGACGCTCGGTGGCTGGGTGGGGGACGCCACGGTCGTCGACCGGATCGCGGCGATCCGCGGTACGTTCGCCCTCCAACAGGCCCTGTACGCACGGCGCGACGGCGACGAAACGGAGCTCGCCGACGGGCTGGCCGGCTACCGATGACCGGCTACCGCTGACCAGCCCGTCCGCGCGCAGCGCTCAGCCCTTCGGATCGATCAGGTAGTTCTCGATCGCGGGCCGCGTGGCCAAGTCGCCGTAGAGCACGTGGCTCACGGTGTCCACGGTCAGCAGGGACGCCTTCGGGAAGGCGCCCGCGGTGCGCCGGGCGCCCGGCAGCGGGGTCGCCGGGTCGTGGGTCGCGTTCACGACGAACACGGGCGGGAGCGCGCCCTTCGCCTGGGTGGGCTGGGGCTTCGGGGCCATGGGCCAGCCCTGGCAGCCGAGGACGAAGTCGAGGGCCTGGGCGTCGTGGCGGACGTGCGGTGCGGCCTTCGCGACGCGCTCGCTGATCGCGCGGTACTCGGCGTAGTCCCGGATCCGGAAGTCGTTGTCGCGGCAGAGCACGAGCTGCTTGACCGGGTCGTGGTAGTCCGTGGGGAAGTACACCTCGCCCTTTCCGGACTGGAGCGCGGCCAGTTCCTGGGCCGTCCCCTCCGGGGCGTAGTCGCTCAGGACACGGGTGAGGAAGGCGGCGAACTGATCGGAGCTGACCTCGGTCCGCGTCGGGCCGTCGGGCCCGGGGACGCGGAGGGTCCCGGCGTCGGCGCGGGCGTACAGCTCGTCGATGACGGCCGTCACGTCCTGCCCCTTCAGCGCGCACGACGCGTCCGTCTCGCACCAGGCCGCGAGCTTCTTCGCGATGTCGTTGAGGGTGACGGCGCCGTCCGTCAGGAGCCGCTCGGCCGTCGGCCGGACCGTGTCCACGGCGCTGTCGAGCGCCAGCGCCCGCAGCCGCTCCGGGAACAGCCGCGCGTACCGCTCCCCGAGGACCGTGCCGTACGAATGCCCCAGGAAGCTGATCTTCCGCTCCCCGAGCGCGGCCCGGATCGCGTCCATGTCCCGCGCGACGCTCTCCCCTTCCATGTGCGCGGCGAGCGCCCCGCCCTTCTTGAGACAGCTCTTCGCGAGCTTCGCGTTGAGGGTGCGCAACTTCTCGAACTCGGCGGCGTTGCGGGGCCGCTTCGGCATCTTGTCGGCGATGGCCTCGTCGCACTGCACGCGGTTGCTGCGGTCGATTCCGCGCGGGTCGAACCCGATCAGATCGAAGCGCTTGAGCAACTTGGGCGAGTAGGTGCCGAACACCGTCCCCGAGTACATGACGCTCTCGACCCCGGACGCCCCCGGCCCGCCCGGGTTGACGAGCAGCGCCCCGATCCGCTTCTTCGGATCGGTGGCCCGGTGCCGTACGAGGTGGACCTCGGTCGTCGCCCCCTTCGGCTTGGCCCAGTCCACCGGCACCTTCACGGTCCCGCACTCTGCCCTGGGACTCGGATCGGGAAACTCGGGCGCGGCCTTGACGCAGGCCCCCCACGTGATGGCCGGGCCCCCCGTGGTCACTTCCTGCGCAACGGCGAACCCGGGCGCGACGAGCCCGCCGGAAGCGGCGGCGGCCAGAGCGAGGAGCACGGGGAGTCCCCGCCGCCCGGCCCGGGGGCCGGAGTGTGCACGCATGGTCGTCTTCATGCGCGCCACTGTGTCGGGCGGACGTGGTGGCGCGACGATGGGCTGATGACGGGAACGTAACCGGACCCTCAGGACGCGTCGATGACGGCCCGTACCTCGGGTGGGTCCGCGTACGCGGCGAGCCTGGCCAGAACCACCCGCACCCGCTCCGCGGTCCGTTCGCTGGCCACGTCGGCGGAGAGCGTGAGCACCCGTTGCGCGGTGGCCGCGGCCTCCTCGGGTTCGTTCGCGTCGGCTCGTACACGCTGTGGCTGCGGGACACCGCCGTCACGTCGTGGGCGACCGTCGACTTCGTACCCGACCGCGAGGAGTTCGAGGTCCATCGGTCGGGCCCCGCGATCTGTGGAACGAGGTGGCCGATGCGCATCTCTGGTGGATCGGTCAGGGACGGCCGGGTTTCGAACGGTTCGGGCTCACCGTGGACGTCGACGGCGAACGGGTGTGGCTGGACCGGCCGGACCACCCCGCACCCGTGGGTGTCCGCGGCGACGGCAAAGGGGGCGCCATCCGTACGTGACGGTGGCGCCCCCTGCTGCCCGAGTGGTTCAGCCCTTGTGGGTGTTGATTTCGTCGGTGAGTTGGGGGACGACGGTGTGGAGGTCGCCCACGACGCCGTAGTCCGCGAGGTCGAAGATCGG